>JAICHC010000344.1 GCA_025922795.1 Candidatus Binatia bacterium
GAAGGACGGCGGCCCGCGGACTGTTATCGTCTTACTAAGGAGTTCGTTAGTTAGTGGACAGACTGGGACGAAGGGGCGAGTCGTGGAAAGCGCAGGCATCAGGACTCAAAGGACGCTTTCGCACCCTCCCAAAATTAAGCACTCGGGGCGTGGATCGGGTGGTGGCCGATGACGCCCAGACGCTTTGCCTGGGCTTGGAACGAGTCGTCCCTTCGTGTCCAACAAACCGTGCTGTCTAGATACTTATGAACTCCTTAATAGTATTGCCAGGACGGCTTTCATGCTATGTCATCAGTGGTGGATGACGCGATAAGTAGTAGGTCGGGTTATGGCCACACGGGTGATTGTCAGATGATCGGTTGTTTCGGTGCGCGCTCGCGCTCCGGTGGAATCCTTCAATCGGATCCTGTCGGGCGGGTGTCTCTTGCGCCAAAATCGAGGCTGCGTCGAGGGAAGATACCGGCATGAGTGTCACTCGCCTGGTCAGGACCGTCTGCGACCCCAACTGTCACGCCAACCCCCGTTGCGGCATAGTCGCCCATGTCGAGAATCGCCGCATTACCAAGATCGAGCCTGGATCCTTTCCGCTTGCTGACTATGACGGCCGCATCTGCGCCATGGGCATGGCGCGTCTGGAGTCCCAGTATCACGAGGAGCGGCTGCGTCATCCTCTTCGCAGAGTCGGTGAGCGCGGCCAAGGTCGCTGGCAGAAAATCAGCTGGGAGGAAGCGTTTGACTTGCTAGCCAAACGATTGGGCGCCGTTGCCAAGCGCCACGGTCCGCGCTCCTTGGCCTTTTTCGCCGGCAGCGGCGCAGCCGGAGTATTGACGAAGGGCTCAGTCCAGCGGTTCGCCGCGGCGGTTGGCGGCACCGTTCAGCGCGCCGGCGGCGTCGACTACGGCGTTCCCAAAGGATTGGAATTTATGTTCGGAGTGCCCGCATCGACCTACTTCAGGCCCGGTGGCCACGAATTCGCCGATGCTGTCAATTCGCGTATGATCCTGCTGTGGGGTGGGAACGGAGCCGACACCCGGCTGGTCGATTTTCATTTCGTCTTGGCGGCACAGCAGCGCGGCGCGAAGATCGTATGCATCGACCCCAATCGCAGCGCCACCGCGCAGCGCGCCGACCTGTGGATTTCGCCGCGTGCCGGCACGGACGCGGCGCTGGCGCTGAGTCTGCTCAATGAGATTTTCAAAAACCATTACCATGACGAGATTTTCTTGCGCCGCCACACCAACGCGCCCTATTTGGTCCGGCGTGATAACGGCGCGTTTGTACGACAAAGCGATCTCATTGGAAACGGCGGCGCGACTTGTCTGGTTTGGGATCCGTTACGGAATTGTGCGGTGACCGACCGCGAGACGGATGGGGCGGCGCTGAGCGGCTCCTATCGCGTCACTCTGGCTGATGGCGCGGTGGTCGCGTGCGCGCCGGCGTTGGAACTTCTTTGCGAGCTCGCGCAGGACTATCCTGCCGAGCGGGCGAGCGCGATGACCGGCGTGCCGGCGCAAACCATTGAAGAACTTGCGTGCGAGTTTGTCGCGCGCAAGCCGGCGTCGATTCGTATCGGTTATGGCGTGGATCGTTGGTACTATGCAGACTACACGGCGCGCGCCGTCGCCAATCTCGTCGTCGCCACCGCCAACATCGGCATTCCGGGTGGTGGCATCAGCGTCCACGACGGCACCTATGTCGCGCCTTTAAATCTGCGTCCGTTTCGCTCTCCCGGCGGCCGAGAAGCCGCGACCCTCGACATAATCTCGCTCATGAAGGCGATCGAGCGCGGCGAGCCCTATCCGGTTAGATCCCTCTGGCTCTCGGCATCGAATATGTTCAACCAGACTTCGGCGAACCGCGGCCGCACCCTGAGCGCCATCTTGCCCAAACTCGAGCTTCTCGTCACCGTCGACCACTTCATGACCGAGACCGCCGCGCTGGCTGATGTTGTCCTGCCAGCATGTACGATTTTCGAAAAGACTGATCTGGTCGCCGGCATGTTTTTGCAGCTCCAACGACCGGCGGTCAAACCCGAGGGAGAGAGCAAAAGCGACTTGGAAATCTTTACCGGTCTGGCCGCGCGCATGGGGCTTGGCGAATATTTCAACCACGCTCCCCAAGAATATCTGAAGCAAATGGTCGAGACCGGCCATCCGCTGCTCAAAGACATTACACTCGAACGTCTCGAGCGCGAGGACGCGGTACTGCTCAACCGCCCGCGTGAGCCCTACGTCGCGTTCAGCGAATTGAGTTTCAACACGCCGTCCGGACGTATCGAGCTTTACAAGGAAGAGCTGGTCCCATTCGGTGCCGAGCTGCCCCGCTACCAGGAGCCGATCGAAGCCTCGCCCGACAATCCACTTCACCAGCGCTTTCCGTTGAATTTGATTTTCGCCCACAGTCGCCATCGAATCCATTCGACTTTCGCGAATCTGCCGAAGCTCAAGCAGCTCGAACCTGAACCCATGGTCGAGATCCATCCGGCTGACGCGGAGCATCGGGCGATCTCGGACCGTCAGCTCGTGCGGGTATTTAACAACCGAGGCAGCGTCTGTCTCAAAGCCAAGTTTAGCTCCAACCTCAAACCCGGGGTCGTGGTCATCTCCGAAGGCACCTGGGTTAGAGATTTTCCAAAGGGCGACCCTTACAGCCTCACCCATGAGTTAGTCAGTCGAACTTCGGAAAATTATGCTTTCTTCGACACGCTGGTAGAAATCGCAGGATGGGATGAGCCAAGCGGTCTCCTCGAGTAACTTATCTGCAGTCGCCTGATCGCGTCGTTTCGTGACACAGCCCTCAGAATGCGATGATGAGCGCACGCGCTCCGGCACGTTTGCCGGAAACTTCTTTTGATAGTAAAAACGATCGTCACAGTTGGGCATAACCGCCCCGAACCAGATTGAGGTCTCTAATATGGCCGCCGACATTCCGCCCTCAGCCGCGACGGCATCGAGCTTGCAGCATTATAATGCGGCAGCTGACTTGATCGACCGCAATCTGGCCGCGAATCCGGAGAAGATCGCCTATATCGACGAGCGCGGCAGCTACAGCTTTGCCGAACTTGGCGAGCGCGTGAACCGCTGCGCCAACGCACTGACGGAATTCGGCCTGGCCATGGAATCGCGCGTCATGGTCTGCCTGCTCGACACCATCGACTTCCCCTCTGTATTTCTCGGCGCCATTAAAGCCGGCATCGTGCCCATCGCCGTCAACACGCTGCTCACGAGCAACGATTTCGACTACATGCTGCGCGACAGCCGCGCGCAAGCTTTAATCCTCTCCGAACCGCTACTCCCCGCCTTCGAACCGATTCTCGCCAATCAGCCTTTTTTGAAGCTCGTGCTAGTTTCGGGAGAAAATGCTTCCCGCCATCAGCTCCTGGCGCCAGTGACGGCAAAAGCAAGTCATAAATTCTCCGCCGCGCCAACTCGCGCCGACGACGATTGTTTTTGGCTTTACTCGTCGGGTTCCACCGGTGCGCCTAAGGGCGTGGTTCACGTGCACACCAGCATGGTTCGTACCGCGGAGCTCTACGCTCAGCCAATCCTCGGCATTCAAGAAAGCGACGTGGTATTCTCCGCGGCCAAGCTATTTTTTGCCTACGGTCTCGGTAATGCGCTGAGCTTTCCGCTTTCGGTTGGAGCTACGACGATCCTGCTCGCTGACCGGCCGACGCCGGCGGCAGTGGGCCGGATTTTGCGCGAATACCGTCCGACCATTTTCTACGGTGTGCCGACGCTCTATAGCGCGCTGCTCGCGAGCGGCGAGCTGCCGCAACGCGAAGAGCTCAATTTGCGCTGTTGTGCGTCTGCCGGCGAAGCGCTGCCGCCCGAGGTCGGCCGGCGCTGGCTGGAGCACACCGGCGTAGATATTCTCGACGGCTTGGGCTCGACGGAAATGCTTCATATATTTCTGTCCAACCGACCCGGCGAAGTACGTTACGGCAGCACCGGCAAGCCCGTGCCCGGCTATGATATTCGCCTGGTCGACGAAGACGGCAAGCCCGCCCTTAAAGGCGAGATCGGTGAGTTGCAAGTCGCCGGCCCGACCAGCGCCGCGTATTATTGGAACAATCGGGAGAAAAGCCGCGCGACCTTTCTCGGCGCTTGGACGCGCAGCGGCGACAAGTACATCGAAGACCGGGACGGTTACTTTACCTATGCGGGCCGCAATGACGACATGCTCAAAGTAAGCGGAATCTGGGTTTCGCCCTTCGAGGTCGAGTCCGCGGTCGCTTCTCATGCGGCGGTGCTTGAGGCAGCGGTGGTCGGAGAAGCCGATGAGAGCGGTTTGATTAAACCGAAGGCCTACGTTGTGCTCCGTCCCGACGTGCCGCAAAGCGCCGCGCTCGCCGCCGATTTGCAACAGCATGTGAAAGCCAAGCTGGCGCCGTATAAATATCCGCGCTGGATCGAATTCATCGATGAGCTGCCTAAGACCGCCACGGGAAAAATCCAGCGGTTCAAGCTGCGGAGTAAGACTACGGAATGATTGGAGTGATGGAGTACTGGAGTGTTGAGATTTGAATTTTGATTACTCCAAGACTCCATCACTCCAGTACTCCAGA
>JAICHC010000345.1 GCA_025922795.1 Candidatus Binatia bacterium
GGAAATGGCGGGCCTCATGGAGGGCGACCGAATCGTCGCGATCGAAGGCGTGCCGGTCAATGAATGGGAACAGCTGTCGCAAACAATCAAAGGCAGCGGCGGCAAACCGCTGAATCTGCAGATTCGTCGCGGCGAGGAGATCATCAACATCACCGTGCAGCCGACAAAGAAAGAAGGTCAGACGATATTTGGCGAGCCCAAAGTGGATTGGATGATCGGCATCGGCAGTCAAGTCAGTATCGAAAAAGGCAAGCCCGGCTTGGCCGTCGTACGGGCCATCTATCAAACTTACGAGTACTCCAGGCTCACGCTGTTGGCGTTCTACAAGATGATTGCCGGGGACGTGTCGCCGCGCAACATCGGCGGTCCTATTTTGATCGCGCAAATGGCCGGGCAGCAAGCTCAGGAAGGGGTCGGCAGTTTTCTTGCGTTCCTGGCGGTCTTGAGCGTCAATCTGGGCGTGCTCAATCTACTGCCGGTCCCGGTGCTCGACGGCGGGCATTTGCTGTTCTTTGCGGTCGAAGCGATTATCCGCAAACCCGTCTCGGTGAGGTATCGTGAAATGGCTCAGCAATTGGGGATCTGTCTTTTGGCCCTGCTCATGGTTTACGCGTTCTATAACGACATCCTGAGATTTTTCGAGAAGCAGGTCGGCGGATGAGAATTCTGGGTATCGATACGGCGATACCGACTGCGAGCGTAGCGTTAGTTGAAGATGGCGTATTGGCGGTTGAACAAATCCAAGGCGGGCCGGCTAGCCCGCCGCACGGCCATCACGCTGAAGTCATTCTCCCTCTGATTCAGTCGTTGTTCGACAAGGCGGAAATCACCTGCAACGATTTATCGGCCATAGCAGTCTCAATCGGCCCGGGTTCCTTTACCGGGCTCCGGATCGGTTTAGCGACGGCAAAAGGGATGGCCTACGAATCGAACCTGGCGCTGGTCGGCGTATCGACGTTGCACGCCGGCGCAGCGCGCGTACAGAACTTCGAAGGTTTGATCGGCTGCATGCTCGACGCCCGCAAAAGTGAAGTTTATTTGGCGCTTTTTCGGAACAGCCGGAACAATTTAACGCGCCTGACTCCCGACGCTGCGGTCTCGCTCCAAACGGCGGTCGAGCTTGTGCGCAAGCATCAAACGGCGGGCGATCGCGCGCTGCTCATCGGCAGCGGCGCGAAAGCGCACGAGCGCGAAATCAGCGAATCTTTCGGTCCGTCGGTGCGAATTTCGACCGGTGCTTGTTATTCGTCGATCGCCGCTCAAGTGGCGCTGCTTGCGGATCGGCGACTCGACGCCACTGCGCTCGATGATCTCGGCGCCTTGGCGCCGGTTTATTTGCGACGCTCGGAAGCCGAGAGCAATCGAAAGAATTTAATCTAAAATTTAGTCTAATTGTCGAATAGTTATCGTCCAATCCACGTTGACAAAGCCGCACCCGTAAGTTAGATTTGGAGCCCGTTTGCGAAATTTAAAATCAAAAAAGGAGGCCGCCGTATGGAACTGAAGGACGAACAGACGATTGTCTCCCTTCTGGATAAGGATCCGGAACTAAAAAAATTCTACGAGGAACATCGCGAGCTCGAAAAGAAACTCGCGGATTTTCAACACAAGCATCATCTCACACCGGAAGAAGAGGTGGAGATGAAAAAAATTCAAAAACTGAAGCTCGTCGGCAAAGATCGAATGATGGAGATTCTCGGAAGACATCGCCAAGCTGGCGCGGCTCTGTAGGGAGTTCGCTGATGAAAGTGACCGGAGCTGAAATATTTTGTGAGTCCTTGAGACACGAAGGTGTCAAGACGGTGTTCGGTTTGCCGGGCGGCGTGGTGCTCAAGATTTTTGATGTGCTGTGCCAGCGCAAAGACATCGACTTGGTACTTACGCGCCATGAACAGGGCGCGGCTCACATGGCCGAAGGCTATGCCAAGGCTACCGGAAAAGCGGGGGTGGTTTTGGTGACTTCCGGTCCCGGAATGACCAACATCGTTACCGGCTTGGCCGATGCCTACATGGACTCAGTTCCGCTCGTCGCCTTTACCGGCCAGGTCTCGACCGATTTGATCGGTAACGATGCGTTCCAGGAAGCCGACAACGTCGGCATCAGCAGGCCATGCACAAAGCACAACGTGCTGGTCAAAAACGTCAACGATTTGGCGCAAATTATCAAAGAAGCTTTTTATATCGCTTGCAGCGGCAGGCCGGGCCCGGTCCTGGTTGATATCCCGAAAGATGTGAGCATGGCAAAAGCCGAATTCAAATATCCCGATAAAGTGAATTTGCGCGGCTACAATCCCACTGTGGGCGGCAATAAGAACCAAATCAAACAAGCCGCCGAAGAGATCATGAAGGCGAAGAAGCCGATCGTCTACGTGGGGGGCGGCGCGGTGTTTTCCGACGCCGCCGATGAGATCCGCGAGTTGGCCGAGATTACGCAAATCCCGGTGACGATGACGCTGATGGGACTGGGAAGCTTTCCCGGCACGCATCCGCTTTCGCTCGGGATGCTCGGCATGCACGGGGCCTACTGTACCAACATGGCGATGCACCATGCCGATCTTCTCATTGCGGTGGGTGCGCGATTCGATGATCGGGTCACCGGCAAGCTCTCGGAGTTTTGCCCGGAAGCCCGGGTGGTTCATATCGACATCGATCCGACGTCGATCAAGAAAACCTTTCACGCCCATATTCCGATCGTCGGTGACGTGAAAGCCGTCTTGCGTCAGCTCAACGTAATTCTTCGCTCTATGGACGGTAATCCCGCGCAGATCAAGGCTGCGCGAGCACCGTGGATCGAGCAAATCAGGGATTGGCAGAAGGCGCATCCGCTCACCTACAACCAGGACGACAAGATCATCAAACCGCAATACGTGATCGAAAGGCTCTACGATCTCACCAAGCACGAGGCGATAATCTCACCCGACGTGGGGCAGCATCAAATGTTTGCGGCGCAGTACTTTAAAGGAAGCCAGTCACGTACTTGGTTGACGTCGGGCGGCTTGGGCACGATGGGATTCGGCTTTCCGGCCGCCATCGGCGCGCAGATCGCCTACCCCGAGCGGCAGGTGCTTTGTATCACGAGCGAAGGCAGCTTCCAGATGAACCTACAGGAAATGGTGGTGGCGTCCGAGCGGAAGTTGCCGGTGAAAATCGTTCTGCTCAACAATGGCGTGCACGGCATGGTACGCCAATGGCAAGATCTGTTTTACGAAGGCCGGTATTCGGCAAGCCTACTGGGGAAAATGCCGGACTTTGTCAAGCTCGCCGAGGCCTATGGCATTCTGGGCTTGCGCGCGCTCACGCCGAGCGAAGTCGAGCCCGTCTTGCAAGCAGGTCTAGGGCATAAGGGGCCGGTGCTGATGGATATTCACACCGATCCCTATGAAAACTGCTACCCGATGATTCCCGCCGGCGGCGCGCAGCACGAGATGATGCTTGAGGATCCGCCCGAGCTCAAGCTGGCGAAAAAAGGCGGCGGCCATAAGAGAAAGTTGGATGAAGGGGAAGGCGTTCTTCCTGCCTGATGAACCGTTTCGAATGGAACATATCATATCGATTCTCGTTGAAAATAAGTTTGGTGTTCTTGCCAGAGTTGCCGGTCTTTTTAGCGCCCGAGGTTACAACATCGAAAGCTTGTCGGTTGCTCCCACACTCGACCCGACGACCTCGATGATTACGATCGTCACCGTCGGCGATGATCGGATCATCGAGCAGATCATGAAGCAGCTCAACAAAGTCGTCGAAGTGCTTAAGGTCGTCGACTTGACCGAAACTCACTTTCTCGACCGCGAAACGGCGCTGATTAAAGTCCACACCAAGCCGGAGCATCGCGACGAAGCGATTCGGCTGGCGGATATTTTCCGTGCCAAGATCGTCGACTCATCGGCCAGCACTTACACCATCGAGATCACCGGAGATGTCGAAAAAGTCGAAGCGATGATCAATATGCTAAAGCCTCTCGGTATCAAGGAGCTGATTCGAACCGGCCGCATTGCGATTTCCCGGGAGACGACTCACACCGCCTCGCCGCGACGCGAGCCGGCCTTGTTGAAGTCATAAAAGAAGCGCAGGTTGCTGCGATTTTACTGCTGCTAAGCAGATCTTACTCTGGCGATTATTTCTTCCTGCTTCATTGTGGCACCGGTTTCTGGTGCGTGTAGCCGGGCCTGTTCGGTCGCTTGATCGACAGCTTTCTCCGTGGGTTTATCTTCCGACTCTGCCGCAGCCCAAGGTTTAGGGTTGAAGCGATGAGCTCGCTCCAACGATTTTCGTACGCCGCCTCAAAGGCGAATCGGCTTCGGGTTTCGGGAAGATCGAATGGGCTCGTGCGTGCCGTTTGTTTATTCTAAGAAGCCTTTGTCTTACGGACACTTGTCGTTGACTTGCCAACCTTCAGGCGGCATATTATTAGATCCGAAGGAGTAAACCATGCAAGTCTACTATGACCGCGATGCCGACCTGAGTGTGCTCAAGGGTAAGAAAGTTGCCGTTCTGGGTTACGGCAGCCAAGGTCACGCGCACGCGAATAACCTGCGCGATTCCGGGGTTGAAGTGGTTGTCGGTCTCAAAC
>JAICHC010000346.1 GCA_025922795.1 Candidatus Binatia bacterium
AAACACGTGGGCGACATAGAGCTGCCAGACCCGTTGATATATGCGGACTCCCGCGACAACGAACCCCTGGCGCTCCAACACCCGACCGTACACCATCCCCGCGGCGTAGCCGGAGATCAGGATGAAGACCTCCGCTGCGTCGGAGAACATCAGTGATTGCAGCGTAAACTCCGCCAGGACGTTGTTGGGGAGGTGGTCGATGAAGATACAGAAGAGCGCGAGACCGCGGAAAAAATCAAGCCGCAGGTCGCGCTCCATTGACAAAGTACGGCTCGCGGCGGCGGTCATCAGGTTAATCCAAGAAGCCCCTCCGCGCCGATTCTACTGCACGGTCGGCGCGGCTTGCGAGCATTTACCACGGGCGAAAAGTTCTCAAATCTTTGTACCGGATATACGGGCGGAAACCAATCTAGGGACGGTCGGGTCTTGGTCTGAGAGTTCGTTGAGTACGTAAGATAAAAGCGTTTGAAGCAACAGAGTTCTTGATCAGCCCGCACGCATCTTGAGCAGCTTGGGAATATCTATTTTTTCATGATACAGCCGCAGCTCTTTTTCTTTACGCTGGGCACCGAGCATAGCCATGCGGTCGGCGAGCTCGTTGCCTTCCGCGCCGGCGTGGCCGGCGACGTGGGTCAGCTTCAGTGCTGTTTTAATACGGCGGTAGATCGCGTAGCAGTCCTGGATAATTCCCAGGTTTTTGATCGCGCCGCCGGGTTTTGTCCAGCCTTTCTTTTCCCAGGTCGGTGCCCAACTGCGAATGCAGTTGATCGAGTACGCCGAGTCGCTGCACACCTCGACGGTGTTACCGGCCTTGATTTCTGCTTCAGCCATGCGCAAGGCGTGATAGAGCGCGTTTAATTCGGCGGTGTTGTTGGTCCCCGTGGGGTTGTACAGGCCAAACCACAATTGCGCCAGTACGCCGGACCGATAAACCACGATGCCGGAGCCGGCATGGCCGGGATTGGGTTCACAGGCACCATCGCAATAAATGCTGACATCGAGCTGATGAGCCGTATGGGTGGTACGACGTTCGCCGTCCGGTGTGCCGGCGTTTTGCCTGGCGAGCCTGATGGGCGGAAGGTTGTAGCCGCCGCGAGCAAACGCTTGCTCTGCTTCCGCACGGGTCGGGAAGGATTTGAAGCGTGCCCCCGCGTACTTGTCCACGGCCCGCTGAGTGCTCACCCAATCCGTGAATACACCGGTCTCCCGGCCCGACCACACCACGTAGAATTTTTTTGCCATGCTGAGTCGAGGCGCCTCCGGTCGAATGAATAGGCTCTTGACGGTCGCCTGCGCCCGCCCCCTGATACAACAGAGACGATGCGAGTGTCCGACTTACTTTGGTGGCGAAAACCTCGTTCGGTTCAGAGCCCGTCTAAGCCATGGCTTTAATTACCGTGGTCATGGTTAACGGTCAAATCAGTTAGCCTCATCCCCGAAGCAATCCCGCGGCATGCTTTTTCCTCTCGGGCCTTTCACTTCGGACGCGGCTCGCGCAGCGCGCTATCGGGCTGTTTGAATTCTCCACGGCGGAGCAGGCGCACCGCGTTGACCAAGCTCTGGGCGGCGTTGCGGACTTCTTCGTGAAAGTCTTTGTCCCGGTCGAGATCGTCGTGGCTGGTCGCATAGGGCTTGTAGTAACCGACATAGCCGTCCACCAGGGCAGCGCGACCGGCAGAGATCAATCCCATATCCGTCAGCCAATCGGTGAGGCTACGGCGAAGCGTTTCCACGCCCGCGGCATCGCCATGAACGACGACTGAGAAAAGCCGCCCGCTAAGATGCCGCGGGTAAGGCCATCCTTGAAGCTCTACTTCCTTTGCTCGGTTGGGGTCTTTGCCGCCGGTCAAAGTTGGATCCGGGTTTCCGCCATCGGCACAGACCAGACGATCGATCATCAGCTTCACCGAACTGGGCGCCTGGTACCAGTTGACCGGGCACACAAGCATCACGCCGTGGGCCGCAACCCAACGGGGATAAATTTCTGCCATCCAATCATTAACCTGTCCCATGGCATGGTTCGGATAACACGAACAGGGCCAGTGGCATAACGGCATGGCCGTCGAAACGCAGGCCTTGCAGGGATAGATGATGCGGCCATACTCCGACGCGAGCTTGCTGAGATCCAGCAGATCCACCTCGGAGCCCTTTTCGCCGACAATGACCTCTTCGGCCATCTTGACCAGACGCAAGGTCTTGGACATTTCTCCCGGGCAAGTATGTTCGCTACGGCTGGAGCCATTGATCAGGAGAATGCGCGATTTCGACCGGGGATTCTTCTGGCGTTTTTCCGCCTGGTGAATGGCGGCGCGCGTCTCGAGCCATTCGATAGGTAGGGAAAAATCCGGATCACTGAAACCGGCTCCCGCGCGGCGTGTGCGCGGACTCTTGTGGTATTCTGAATAATTCTTCCATGCCAGCTCAATGATTCTTTCGATTTCCGGAGCGAGGGCGGTGAAACTCGGGTCGTAGAATCGCTCGCGAGCACGTGTAGAAAATTCTTCGCGCGACACTTGAGCGCTCGGTGTGCCCGTGCGAACCTTCGGTTTCGGCATAGTTCCTCCTGAACGGTTCTCGTATCGGCTTACGGGGGCGGTCAGGTGTGATTTGGTTTGGCCAGCTGAGTTGCGCGTCAGATTAGCCTGAGTGCATAACTTCAACCAGGCGCAATGCAGGTTCGGATAATCGGGTCGAATGGGGTGGCCATAATGCTTCCGGCGTTTGTGCGTCGATGTTTTTTTCAGCTACTGTCTAGCTTCTTTCGGACGATAAAACTCAATCGCGTTTTGGTAAAAAACATTGGCCGCCTTTTCTTCTCCCAAAGTTTCCAGAACCAAGGTGTAATCGTCATCCAGATAAGGCCTCGGCGCGCGCGTGGACGGCAGGTCGGTGCCGAACATGAGCGCGCGCGGGTTAGCCGCATAGAGCTCAGTGAGCGCGGGGCGGACGTCAAAGTCGACTCGGCCGAAGCCGGTGGCCTTCACTCGCACACCTTTTTCCGCGAGTTTGAGCAGGGTCGGAAAACCCGCTTCTGAGAGTCCGAGATGATCGATGCTGACCGCCGGCAACGACACCAAGGCCTCAAACAGATCGGCAAGATCGGCGGAATCGACATACAATTCGCTGTGCCAGCCGACCAGTTCATGAACGCGCCGCGCCATGCTTTCCAGGTGATGAATGTCTTCCGAGCCGCCGCGCCTGACGTTAAAGCGGACGGCGCGAACCCCTGCGCTGTCGAGTTCCTGCAAGTCCCGATCCGAAACGGTCTGCGGCACCTGGGTGACTCCGACAAATGACGGGCCAAGGACTTTCAAGGCGTGGAATAGATAAGTTTGATCGAAAGCCTGGAAAGAGCCGGATACCACTGCGCCGCCGCAAAGATCGACCGCTTTCAAGCGGTCTAAATAATTCTCGCTGGTAAACGCGTCGGGCATGAACCCTTGATTGGGCACGACCGGAAAGTTTTTGTCGATGATATGAAAATGACAATCGAAATATTTGGCCTTCTGGTTCAACGAAGTTCTCCTCTCAAGCCTCTCGAAGCGAGAGTACCGGAGTGATGGAGCAAGGGAGTGATGTATTTAGAAATCCGCCACTCCAATACTCCAACACCCCATCTTGCTACCGCCACAGCTGCTTGCTCGCCAGTTCCGCTCCCTCCACCAGCGCCTCGAGCTTCGCCCATTGGATCGATGCATGGACCTTGGCGCTGAACGGGCCTTGGGAAAAGCCGCAGTCGGTACCGGCAAGGACATTCTCCCGTCCGACGAGCTTGGCAAGGCGCACGATGCGCTGCGCGACCAGCTCGGGATGCTCGATCAGGTTGGTCGCGTGAGTGACGACACCGGGGATGAGCACCGCTCCTTCCGGCGGCTTGACGTCCTGCCACACTGTCCACTCATGCTCATGGCGCACGTTCGCGGCTTCGAACAGATAGGCGCCGGCATTGACCTTCAGGATTAGCGCCTGGATGTGCTTGATCGGGATGTCCGTGCTATGCGGCCCATGCCAGCTGCCCCAGCAGATATGGTAGCGGATGCGATCTCGCGGAATGTCCGCCAGCGCGTAATTGGTCGCTTCGATCCGCGTTTCACAAAATCTCTGAAATTCTTTCAGATCGACTTCGGGCAGCAACTGATCCCAACGCGCGGTAATCCATGGATCGTCCAGTTGGACCAGCAAGCCGGCATCGACGATCGCCTTGTACTCCTGCTTGAGCGCTTCCGCGATGGCATAAAGGTAGGCTTCCTGACTCGGATAGTACTCGTTGCGGCGGTCCGTCTCGACGGTAATCGGCGCGGCCACCGGCATGAACGCCTCTTCCACGATTACGCCCGCGAGTGCAGCCTTGAAATTGGCGATATCGATTTGGAGCAGAGTCGGATCGTAAGTGATCGGTCCGGTGCACACCCATTTCACACGCGCCGGACGATGCGATTGAGTAAGGCGATCGTACTCTCGATAGAAGTCGGCGAAATCCCTGCGGTCCTTGCCCCGCGATACGCCGGACTCGCCGGGATAGCCCGGCCGCCGGTCAAATCCGCCAAGCCGTTCATTGATATAGACT
>JAICHC010000347.1 GCA_025922795.1 Candidatus Binatia bacterium
ATCCTCCAAAACAATCTGCGCGTTCTTGCCGCCGAGTTCCAGCGAGACCCGCTTCAAATTTTGCCCGCAGACCGACGCGATCTCGCGTCCGACGACGGCGGAACCGGTAAACGACACGAGCTGTACTTGCGGGTGGCGCACCAGCGCGGCGCCTACCTCTTCACCCCGGCCGTGAACCAAGTTGACTACGCCCGGTGGGATTCCGGCTTCATTTAGAATTTCGATCAGCCTGACGGCCGTGAGCGGCGTGTCCTCGGCCGGCTTCAGTATGACGGTATTGCCGCAGAGCAACGCGGGGAACATTTTCCAGGTCGGGATCGCCATCGGAAAATTCCATGGCGTGATCAGCGCGCAGACGCCGACCGGCATGCGCACCGACATGGCAAACTTATTGGGCAATTCCGCCGGCGTGGTCTCGCCGAAGAGCCGCCGGCCCTCACCGGCAACGTAGAAGGCCGTGTCGATGCCCTCCTGAACGTCGCCTCGCGTTTCCTTGATCACCTTGCCCATTTCGCGTGTCATGCCGCGCGCGATCTCTTCTTTGTGCTTGCGCAAGAGCTCGCCGACCCGATAAAGCATCTCGCCTCGCTTCGGCGCCGGCACCAGACGCCAGGCAGCGAACGCTTTTTTAGCCGCCTGCACCGCCGCATCGACATCTTCGGTTCCGGAAGAGGGAAACGCGCCGATCAAATCATTACGATCCGCTGGATTGCGATTTTCGAAAACCCTGTTTGACTTGGCCTCCTGCCATTGGCCCGCGATATAGTTTTTGAATGGGTCCGCCATGTTCGATCACCTCGATTTCGCTACTTTGCGCTGGATCCGCAGCCGGGGCGCGCGTCAGAGGTATTCTAATGACACCCCGTCGCGAACACAACGCCGTTTTTTATGTCAAGACGGGTTGCCTGAAGTCATATAAATGCTAAAGGGGGTACGGATAATTGATTTTTAGGATTCAATCGGCTAGCTTCAGGCAACCTCGCGCCCGTCCCAACCTTCGGGAAGAGAAGCCAATTTTACAATCGAGAAGCTGAGAGGAGAAAATACTTCATGGTTCGTTTTACTTGTATGTTAGTCGGTGCTCTAAGCTTGGCCGCAGTCAGTGAAGCTGCGACGGCGGGGGATTTTTATAAAGGCAAGAACGTCAGAATCGTCGTTGGTTTTTCCGCCGGCGGCGGTTTCGATACGTATGCCCGCGCGTTGGCGCGCCATATGAGCAAACATATTCCCGGCGCTCCCAACGTGGTCGTGGAAAACATGACCGGGGCCGGTAGTTTGATTGCCGCCAATCACGTCTACAAGGTTGCCAAACCCGACGGCTTGACAATCGGCCACTTTATCGGCGGCCTGTTTTTAGGCCAAGTCCTCGGCCAGCCCGGCATCGAGTTCGACGCGCGCAAGTTCGAGTTTATCGGCGCGCCGATCAGCGATCATGTCATTTGCGCGTTGACCAAGGCGAGCGGCATCACCAGCGTCGATAAATGGATGGCCTCGAAGACACCGGTCAAAATGGGGGGCATCGCGCCCGGCACATCGACGCCGGACAATGCGACGCGCATTTTGAAGACCGCTTTAGGTCTGCCGATCCAACTGGTCTCCGGTTACAAAGGTACCGCGGATATCCGCCTCGCCGCCGAGGGCGGGGAGATTGCCGGTGGTTGCTGGGGGTGGGATTCGGTGAGCGTCACTTGGCGCAAGGCGTTGGATACCGGCGAGGCGGTCGTCGTGCTCCAAGCCAACCGCAAAAACCATCCCGACCTGCCCAACGTTCCCCAGGCCGTCAAATTCGCCAAGAGCGAAGAAGCCCGTAAAATGATCGACGTCGGCATACACGGCGACAGCGATATCGTGCGCACCTACACGTTACCACCGGGGACTCCGAAAGACCGGGTCCAAGCGCTGCGCAAGGCTTTCGCAGCGACTCTCAAGGATCCCGAGTTTGTCGCCGATGCCAAGAAGTCAAAGCTCAATATCGGTCCGATCGCCGTCGAGGACATCGAAAAAGACATCGCCGGACTGTTCAAACTCGATCCCGCGCTGATCGCCAAGCTCAAGGATGTTCTTTACAACTAACGGCGTCGCTGATATTTAGCTGCGAACGTTGGCCACCCTGGGCCATGAGGGTTTGAATTGTCATGGACATGCTGCATGCGCTGATCTCGGGATTCCTTCAGTGCTTTACATTTTCGACGTTCAACTTAATGCTGATCGGCATCGCGATCGGCTTCATGGTGGGGATCTTACCGGGACTCGGCGGCCCGACGGCCATGGCTCTCATGCTGCCGTTCGTATTCAAAATGAACGCGGTCGAAGCCTTTGCCTTCCTGCTCGGCATGACCGCCGTGACCTCGACAACCGGCGATATCACTTCCGTTCTCTTCGGCGTTCCCGGTGAGCCCACGACCGCGTCGACCATCGTCGACGGCCATTCCATGGCGCGCAACGGCGAAGCCGGGCGCGCCTTGGGCGCCGTGCTGATGAGTTCGCTGATCGGGGCCGTGTTCGCCGGTATTGCACTCGGCGCTGCGATCCCGATCATTCGGCCGCTGGTCCTTTCGTTCGGCTCGCCGGAATTTTTTATGCTGGCGATTCTCGGCATCTCTTTCGTCGCCGCTTTGAGCGGCGAAGACGTTCTAAAGGGCATGGTGGCCGGCGGTATCGGGCTCATGCTCGCCACCATCGGGCTGGATCCGATTTCCGGGATCCAGCGTTACACGTTCGGTCAGCTGTTTCTCTGGGACGGCATCGGCCTTGTGCCCATCACAATTGGTTTTTACGCCATTCCGGAAACCATCGAACTCGCCGTGCTCGGCACCAGCATTGCCAAGCAGGAAGTTGGCAGCCTGGGCGGCGTGATGGTCGGCGTCAAGGATGCTTTTCGCCATTGGTGGCTGGTGATTCGTTGCAGCGCGCTTGGAACTTTTACGGCGATCATCCCGGGCATGGGCGCCGCCACGACCCAATGGCTCGCTTATGCCCACGCCGTGCAGAGCTCGCCGAACAAAGAGCGATTCGGCAAAGGCGATGTGCGCGGGGTTCTGGGCCCCGGTGCTGCGAATAATTCCACCTTGGGCGGCAGCTTAATCACGACAATTGCGTTTGGCGTTCCGGCGAGCGTGGTCATGGCGATCCTGCTCGGCGCCTTTATCATTCAAGGCATAGTTCCCGGCCCCGACATGCTGCTGCCGCCGCCGAAAGGGAAGCTCGATCTAACTTATTCCTTTGTCTGGGTGATCATCCTTTCCAACATGATCACGGTGGCGATCTGTTTTCTGTTCCTCAAACCGCTGGCGAAAGTGACGCAGGTCCGGGGCGGCATTATCATTCCGCTTATTTTGGTGTTGATCTTTCTTGGCGCCTTCGCCGAGAAAAACGCCTTTCAGGACATGGTCGTCGTGCTGTTCTTTGGTATGCTCGGTTGGGCCATGGAAAAAATGCAGTGGCCGCGCCCGCCGGTTCTTTTGGGATTGGTGCTCGGCCCGTTGGCTGAAAACCGTCTCTTTCTGTCCACCGACAACTACGGCTGGGCGTGGACCAGCCGCCCGGGTGTCATGGCGATTTTCGTCGTGACTCTGTTCGGCATATTTTATCCGATTTACAAGAGCCGCCGCGACGCGCGCAGAAAAGCTGAAGCAGCCAGCGCGGGGCAACCGAAGGAAGGACAACAATCCGGCGGGCTGCATTTCGGCTTGCCCGCACTGTTTACGGTAGCCGTCATCGTTGTGCTTGCGCTCGCCCTGTGGCAAAGCCGCAATTTCGGCTATCGCGCCGGTCTCTTTCCATGGGTTATCGGCACACCGACACTGATCTTGGCATTCGCTCAGCTCGCTAAAGACCTTTACGGAAAAAAGGGGGGAAAACCCGCTCTGCCCGGAGAGGCGGCCGAAGCTGAAGTCGAAATCGCACCCAAGATCGTTCTGAAAAGAACCCTCTCGATCCTATTGTGGATTATCGGTTTCTTCCTGGTGATCTGGCTCCTGGGATTTACCTACGCGGTGCCGTTGACGATTTTGCTGTATTTGAAATTCGCCGGCGGTGAGAGCTGGCTCATGACTGCTACCGTGACTTTTTTCGCCTGGCTGTTTTTCTGGGCGCTGTTTGAAAAATCCTTGAACGTGCCGTTTCCGGAGGGATTGCTGTTTACGTTGATCCGAGGCGGCGAGTAAAATCGCCGAGATCTGCGCCGCGAAGCCCCGGCACGGCCAAGCCGCAATCTAAAGTCAGAATATCTCACGCAAAGACGCAAGGGCCGCGAAGGAAAGCGAATTGTCATTTGACGAACGGAGAAATTTTCTTAGATCCCTCGCGTTGCCTCGACATGAACGGTCTTGGGCGGTCACTTTCCGCTCTGAAGTGCACGCCACACCTTCTCCGGGGTGAGCGGCAAATCATACAACCGCAGCCCAGAGGCGCGATAGAGCGCGTTGGCAATCGCCGCGGCAACCGGCAACAAGCCGCCTTCCCCGGTCCCCTTGGCGCCGAATGGCCCGGGGCCATTCTGATCTTCGACCAGGATCGATTCGAATTCCTTCGGCACATGGGCAAACGTCGGCACGCGATA
>JAICHC010000348.1 GCA_025922795.1 Candidatus Binatia bacterium
CCCCTTCGTCCCAGTAGGTCTACTAACTAACGAACTCTCTCCTTAGTAAGTTGCGATTCAGGTACGCGACATCCGGCCGGGCTGTTATTCTCATGATCGACCAAGGTGAGTGGACAAGACCAAAAGGATGACCGGGAGCCAGGTCTGGGCAGTGAGCCGACGGAGAAACTTGCGGCCGTACTCTTTTGAGTAAGGAACGCTGCTTTTTCGAGCGGCAATATAGACCGCCCGCAGGACTAAGGTAAGATAGTCACGCAGCCGTGCTCCAAGCGACGCGCGTCTGACTTTTCGAACTGCCGTTATGTTATCGACAATGGCGATCTCCTGGAAACGACCGGAGCGGAACACATATTTCCAGAGAACCCGCTTGGGACCTTGTTTTCTGATGGTATCATGCATCGCAAGAATCCCGCCCTCGTTCAAATGGGTCTCCCATAGGGAAAAGTCGAGCTTTGTCCACTCGTAACGGTGGTCGCCATCGATCCAAAGTAGGCGGATCGGCTTGTGCCAGTCCCGGGCCGCTTCCTCGGACGTCATCATCATCGGCACGACCCCGCTTTGCACACCAACTTGTTTGATGTTCGCAAGGAACTCGGCTGCGGTATCTTCAAAATAACCTTCTTCAGGCAAGATTGTATGTGGATCGACCGCATAGACGAACTCGTTGTGAGCCTTGGCCGCGCCAAGGGCGAGGGCGGCGGTGGACTTTCCTTTCCAGCTGCCGATTTCGACGATGACTCCATCGGTCTGGTTGAATTGACCGAGCTTAAACAGACAATCGACTTCCGCCGCCGTCAGCATGCCCGGTAAGGCATAAACGTTTTCGAGTTCCTTCACGGAAGCTTCCTGAGCTGTCCTATAACATGACCAACAAGGGACTTAAACAGCGGTTTGATTTCATGAGTGTCTCTATCTATTTTTGAGCGACATGCGCGATCCGTTTAAACACCCTAAGATCCGACCGACGGTGTCGGCCATCGTCGTCTGTTTCAACGAGGAAGAGCGCATCCGTGACTGTCTCGAAAGCTTGCGCTGGTGCGACGAAGTCGTCGTCGTCGATTCGTTTAGCACCGATCGCACTCCCGAAATCTGCCGCAATTACACCGACCGTTTCATCCAGCGCCCCTGGGCCGGTTATCGTGATCAGAAGGCTTATGCTCATTCCCAAGCCACCAAAGATTGGGTGTTGCTGGTCGATGCCGATGAGCGGGTCACCGTCGAGCTGCAGAACGAAATTCTCGAGGTCTTGGCTCGAGAATCCGGCGATTATGCCGGTTACTCGGTTCCCCGGTTAGTTCACTACTTAGGGCGTTGGTGGTGGCGTGGTGGCTGGTATCCGGACTACGACGTGCGGCTTTTCAGGCGCGACCGCGGGACCTGGGGAGGTTCTGACCCGCACGAGAAAATCATCGTCGAGGGCGCGGTTCGACGCCTGAGGCATCCGCTGCATCATTTTTCCTACCGCAATATCGAAGATCATCTCAACCGGATAAATCGGTTTACTTCGATCTCTTCGCGCGAGCTCCGCAAAAGTGGCCATCGCTGGCGTTTGAGTGAGGCGCTTTTGCGACCGCCCGTGCGGTTTTTTCATTCGTATATATTGAAGCGTGGATTCATGGAGGGTTTTGGCGGGCTTTACGTCGCCGTCACGGCCGCGGTTTACGTTTTTCTCAAGTATGCTAAGCTCTGGGAGATCGAAGTAGAGGAGAAGAAAAAATTTGGGCGGAAGTGATCACCGCCTTCTTAGGATTCTCCACATCGATCCTGAAAAAAATTGGGGCGGCGGGGAGGCGCAGGTTCTCGGACTGCTAAGTTATCTAGCGGCAACGGGACATCGGAACGATTTATTGGCCCACCCGGGCGGACTGCTGTTGACGCGCTGTCAGGGGATTGATGTTCGCGCGCGGCCAATCGTCATGCGCAACGATGTCGATGTGCGTTGTGTTCCGGCGCTGCGCCGGCTGATTCACAGGATGAGCTACGACGTCGTGCATTTTCATACCAAGCGAGCTCATGCCTTGGCGCTCTGGGTCCCTCGAGGAAAGCGCCGCCCCAAGTACGTCGTTACCCGTCGAATGGATTATCCCGACCCGCGCAATTGGTACACACGATTTTTGTATAATCGCCGGGTCGATGGAGTGATCGCGATTTCACAGGCGATCGGGAATATTTTGGCCAGCGGCGGCGTGGATTGCGCAAAAATTCGCTGTATATCGAGCGGCATTGATCCGGACAAGTTTACCGGGATTGGCATACCGGCTGCTAGTGCAGATGATTTTTTTGTAGTTGGCTGCCTGGCGTCGCTCGAGGAGCGCAAAGGCCACCGGTATCTCCTCGAGGCGGCGGCGTTGTTGAAGTCCAGCGGTTTGAAAATTCGATATGAAATTGCCGGCGACGGGCCGAAGCGCGCGGAGCTGGAGGCGGAAGTCGCCCGGTTAGGTTTGCATGACGAAGTCCGTTTCCTCGGGTTCGTTACCAATACCGTCGAATATTTGGCGGGTGTGGATCTGCTAACGATGCCGTCGTTGTATGAAGGCTTGGGCGTCGCGGCTCTGGAGGCGATGGCCGCAGGCCGAGCGGTCATTGCCACTCGAGTGGGCGGCCTGACCGAATCGGTCATCGATGGGGTGACCGGATTTTTGGTGCCACCCCGCGATGCCGCCGCGTTGGCCCGGACCATCGCCGAACTGGTTCGATCTCGATCCCTCGCGCAAGCGATGGGGAGCTGCGGGCGTGAGCGAGTCCGTCGAGAATTTTCCTTGGAGAATATGGCAAGACAAAACGAATCGTACTATTACGAGCTCGTGGGCGTGCCGTCCTAGCGGGATCGCTCATTCTCCTATGAACCGCTTTGGAGCGATTCTCGACAAGTTTGCTCGCATCCGGCTGCTCGTCGTCGGGGATCTCATGCTCGACCGGTTCATTTGGGGTGAAGTCGAGCGGCTCTCTCCAGAGGCCCCGGTCCCGGTGCTCCAGGTCTTATCGGAAAAAAATAGTTTGGGCGGGGCCGCCAATGTAATCCACAACGTACGTACGTTGCGCGGGTGCGTGACCGCGTGTGGGATCATCGGAAAAGATAATGCCGGCAGGCGCATCACTGCCGCGCTCCGGAAGATCGGGGCGTCGACCGCCGGGGTATTCGCCGACCCCGGGTTTCAGACGATCCAAAAGATCCGGGTCATCGCCCGCCCGCACCATCAACAAATCGTTCGCCTGGACCGCGAGAGCCGGCAATGCGTGGGCGAAGGCGCTCTGCAAAAAATGCGCGATTTCATCGCCGCGCGAGCGGCCGACTTTGACGCCATCGTGGTTTCTGATTACGGCAAAGGTGCGATTCACGGCGAGCTTCTCAATTTAATCGCCGCCGCTTGCCGCCGGCGAAGAGTGACCTATGTCGTCGATCCTAAAAAAGTAAATTACGAATATTATAAATTTGCCACGCTGATCACGCCGAACAAACACGAGGCGAGCGAAGCCTCCGGCATTCCGATTTCCGACGAGTCGTCTTTGCTCGCAGCCGGTAAGAAGCTTGTGCGCAAGTGGCGCGCCGAGGCGGTCCTGATCACGCGCGGCGCGGAAGGGATGACCCTGTTCCGTTCCGGCTTCGGGGTCAAGCATTTTCCCACGCAATCCCGGGAAGTTTTCGAAGTGACCGGCGCCGGCGATACGGTGGTCGCAGTTTGCGCTCTAGCGCTCGCCAGCGGCGCTGGGTATGCCGACGCGGCAGCGCTCGCCAACGTTGCGGCCGGTTTCGTTGGTGACGAAATCGGCACTGTCGCCGTGCCTCTGGACAAACTACAACGCAGCATCGAGGGCACACGATGAAGAGCATGACCGGATACGGCGAAGGATCGCAGAGCATTCGGGGCACGAAAGTAACGGTGCAGATCCGCAGTCTCAATCACCGGCACTTGGATTTGCAACTGCGCGTGCCGCGCGAATATCTCTCGCTCGAAGAAGAGATTCGTAAGGCGCTCCGTAGCAAGATCTCACGCGGGCGCGTCGATATCTTTGTCAACCGGTATGGTGGGAAAATCCATTCGCGGAAACTCGAGATGGACGAAGGTTTGGTGGGACAGTATATCGCCGGCGTCAAGCAACTGAAGAAGAAGTACCGCCTGGCAGGGGATGTCGGTGTCTCTTTGCTGTCGAATATCCCCGATTTAGTTCACGTGCATGAGCCTGAAACGGATCCTGCCCGCGAGCGCACGGCCGTTTTGAAGGCTCTCAATGCCGCGCTGACCAAGCTGGAACGGTCGCGCGAACGCGAAGGCGATCAGCTCAAGGCGGACATGGAGTCACAGATCCGTCATCTCACGCAGATCGCCGGCTCATTGGGAGAACGCGCTGCGGAAATACCGCTGCGAATGCAGAAGGCCGCAGCGGAAGCGATCAACGGCGCGGGTGCTGAGAAAGACGTTCTCGAGTCGGCCAACGTGACATTGAAGGGTGACGTCAATGAGGAAATCGTTCGACTGAAAACCCATGTGGCCGTGTTGGCCAAAGTTATTCGTGAACGCGAGCCGGTCGGGAAGAAAATCGATTTCATGCTC
>JAICHC010000349.1 GCA_025922795.1 Candidatus Binatia bacterium
AATAAATGATCTCACTAGGATCTTGGCAGTAAGAACCTTCCGGCAACGATTCAGGGTCGGCGCCGAGTTCGGCGAGATGTTTGTTGAGCCTTGTCAGCTCCGCCTGCCTCTGCCGTGACTCATCGATCCGCTCAAAACACGTCGCAATCGATCGGTCGATGCGCGCCAAGCATTCGTTCAAGGCACTTCGATCGTGCTCCGCTTCGCGGCGCAAGTACTCCACTTCCATCTGCACGGCTTCAAGCGCGAGCGGGCGCAAGCGCTCTTCGATCTGCAGTTGCATATCGCGCAAGGTTTGCAGCAAACGGTCGAATGGAGGGTCCAAACCCGGCTTGGGTTCGCCTATCGGTACGGTCGCAAGCGGAGTTTCCGGTCGCGGCGCGGGATCGGGCGCTTTGATTGCGCCCAGAACGGACTGGATGCGCGAAATTTTTTCGAGCACTTTGCCCGGATCGTCGAGCAGATGTTGTAGTTGTCTGATCGGATCCAGGTCTGCCACTTAGTTAACCGATCCCGGTTTATTTAGCCGCGCCGACCGCAACACGCATACTTCCTTCGTCGTTGTCCGACAAATTCATGGATTTGGTGGAAACCAATTCCAGGACGTCGCTCCGGCTGAAACGCCAACTGCGGCCGATGCGGTTACCCGGGATGACGCCTTTCTCGGCCAATTTGTAAACCGTTTTGAGATGTATTTTGAGCAGCGCCGCCACTTCTGAAGGGGTCATGATTTCTTCCATCCGGTGTTTCTCCTTTGTTAAATCGCTACTGACGAGTCACCGGTGGAGTTGCAACGCACGTATTGTGCCAAATTAGCACATCTTTATGTCAATATCACATAAGACCCGATTGTACCGAAGTTTTCCGCTGTGAGGTGAAAAAATGGAACTGACGGTGCAATAGCTCGGTGGCACACCGGGGCTGGACAAAATTGGCCGGTGAGTGCAGTTTTTGGCATGGCCTTGGCACGCAAAGAAGACTTCCTTGGCGTTCTTTTCATGCGCGTAAACCAACTTTGCGTGGCAGCCACGCGGCGCTAGTGCAACGATACCTTTTGCCGGCGGTCGAGCCGCTTTAGTCGTCGCTCGTCCGTCCGTGCGAATGGCGCGCCTGCACTTGCGCTAATTGCTTTTGCCATTTTTTAGAAAACTCGTTGCGGGTTTCGTTGCTGATCGCGCTCGTCGCGGGAAATCGATCGCGCCATTCCCACGGCCGCACCGCTTCGATGATCATGCGCGAATTGTGGCCCTTTTGTCCAGGGGGAATAATCGGATCGAGGGGGCCGCTCCAGGTGCGCCGTAAGATATCGATAGTCGTGGCCGGATCGGAGCGCGTGCAAATCGCCCACATGACTTCATTAACGTCGGTGATATCGATATCGTCGTCAACCACAACCACGTAACGACCCAAATAGGCGCCGGCGTGGCACTGGCAAGCCATTAATGCCGCTTGTTTGGCGTGGCCGGGATATCTCTGCTTGATCGCCACAACGATCATGAAGCGCTGTGCCGGCGGTGGCAGATAAACACCTTTGATGTCCGGCACGCCGGCCTGCTCCATGCCGTTCCAAACCGTTGCCGCACGCAAGCACGAGCGGTACATGCCGTGGATGGTAGGCTTGAAAGGCGCCGCGCCGCAGATGATCGGATCGTTGCGATGATAGAGCGCCTTGACGCGCACGAACGGCTCGGCGCGCTGGGCGCTGGCGTAGTAACCCGGCCACTCCCCGAACGGCCCCTCCTGCATGGATTCACCGGGGACAATTTCGCCTTCGATGACGAATTCGGCATTAGCGGGAAAATGAAGCCCCGTGATCGGTCCCTCGATCACCTCGATCGGCTGGCCAATCAGCCCGCCCGCCCAGTCATATTCGTTGACGCCGAACGGCACCGCTTGAGACGCGGCGATAAAGAGCAGCGGATGCTGGCCGAAGGCGATCGCGACGGGAAATGACTTGCCGGCCTTCATGGCTTTTTCGTAATGCATCTTGCCGTGTTTTCCCGGCGAGATGTAAAGCCCGACTTTGTCCTTGTCCTGCAGCATGACGCGATAACAGCCGACGTTTTCAACGCCGGTTTCGGGATCGCGGGTCACAACTAGATGAGCCGTGCCCAAATAGCGTCCGCCGTCGCCGGCGTGCCAGCGCGGCACCGGAAATTTCATGAGATCGACTTGATCGCCGCGTTCGATGTTTTCAAATACCGGTCCGCTGGACACAACCTGGGCTTTGATCGGCTGCATCGAGCGCAAGCGGGCGCGCAACGTATCGATCAGGGGAATCGTTTTCAGGTCCAGCGGTAGATTGAGGGTCAAAGCCGTGCGCTCCAAGGTTTCGAGCATGTTGGCAAGCACTCGCCGGCCGGGATCGAAACCGGGAACGTTGTCGAAGACGATGGCAGGCGGCGTGGAAATTCTTTCGAGAATAATTTCCGTGAGCGCACCGATCTCGAGATCCCAATGCGCGCCGGAGATCTGCTCGAGCTGCTCCAAGCGCTTGACCTCTTTTAGCCAGTCGCGCAGATCGCAATTATAGGTTTGCTCGGATTTGACGGCAGTGGCAGTGGCCATAAAAGACTCCCTTCGGTGCGGATCTTACTCGACGAGCTTCAAGGTGCTCGGGCAAAAAATCTCTTCAGGAGCGATCGCTCGCGCCGTGATGCCCTGCGCATCGCAATAGCCAAGGAATTTCTCGAGCACGTGCCGATTCGCTTCCAGGCCGTAGGCCCAGGGATCGATCTTAAAAATTTCTCGCTCTTCGTTCAGGTAATGATTGGGCCAAGCTTCGACCAAACTCGGGATCGCACGGCGCCAGCGCTGGGCCCAGCGTTTCGCATCGCTGTAGAGCCGAAAGAGTTCTTCCGGCAGCTCCGGATATCGCTCCACGACTTTCTTTTGCAAAGCGAGCACGTGCATGATCGGCAGGATTTTCGTCTTGCGAAAATAGCCGGCCTCGATCTCCCGTGCATTTTCAAATAGCGGCCGCACCGACTTATCGGCGAGCAACGTCGATAGTTGCGATTCGGTCACGCCCAGAGCATCGACCTGCCGGTCGAAAAGAGCGCGACAAGCGCGCTCCGTCGTACTCCTCCCGCTGTTTTCGATCCTATGGATCACCGACCCGTCGCGGGGTGCCACGGTGGCGCCGGGGTCCTGATCGTCCCAGTGATGCATCGCGGCGACGTACCATTGGGAATCTTTCGCCGACACGCCGTACTCCTCGATCAGCATACCGCGCATCCAAATCGCCGCGGTTTGCACCCAGCGGAGAAAGCCGATTTTTTTGCCGTTCAAATCCGACGGTTGAGCAACGCCGGAGTCTTTGCGGATGAAAAAAAACGCGTGGCGAAACATGCGCGAGGGAAAGACCGGCACCGCGATGAAGTCGGCCTTGCCGCGCGAAGTGTAATAAATTAATTCGCCGAGCGACATCTCGGAGACGTCGTATTCTCCCTTGAACATGCCGGCAAACATCCCGGGCACGTCTTCGGTCTCGTGAATTTCGAACTCGAAGCCGGGAATTTTCATCTGGCCGCGCAGAATCGGCAGCACGCCGTCGTAGGCTCGGCTGGCCAGGCTGATTTTGGTCGGAGAAGTCATCGAATGCGAACGAAAGGTCGGCCCGTTTAGTTCGCGGATTCTTCCCGATAAAGCTGCAAGGACTCCATCACCGGGCGATCGTTGATGGAAAAAAGCACCGCCTCATCGTTGGCGACGTTCTCGTGCGCATGCCACTGCCAAAGAGGAACGACGAAACTATCGCCTTTGCTCCACTCGAGATAACCTTCGCCGACCCGGGTGCGACCCTGGCCGCGCACGACGTGGTAGATTGCCGTGCTGGTATGGCGATGCGCTCGAGTCGTTTCCTTGCCTTTGAAAAGCTGGATCTCGCAAGACATGGTCGGGTAGGTGTAACCGCCGGTCGCCGGATTGATGTAACGCAGCAGTCGGCCGTCGTGCGGATCATGGTCATGCTCGCCGAGCGCTCGCAGGGCGGCGTGGGTTTCCTTCCACAGGTAACGAAACGGCACGCCGCGACGCACGCTTTCATCGGATTTTGGCGAGCGCGCAAAGCTCAAGCGGCTGAGCGACTCGCCGGTTTGGCGATGGATCGGCTGCTCGGCGGTTTTCGACTCCTCGAAGAAGAGAATATTCAAGGATTGAATTAGTGGGCCATCCAGACCGTCGAGCCAAATGATCGGATCCTCGGACTCGTTATGATGATCGTGCCAGGTCCAGTTGGGCGTGAGAATCAGATCGCCCTCTTCCATGTAAAATTTTTCACCGGCCACGGCGGTGTAGGCGCCCCGGCCTTGCACGACAAAACGGATCGCCGCCATGTTGTGCCGGTGGGCCCGCGCCACCTCGCCGGGATTGACGATCGAAAACGTCACTTGCAAGGTGTGCGACGTCGACTTGCTCGGCATGTGCGGGCTCACCAGCCGGATGGCGCGCCGCTCGGCCTGCTCGATGCCGATGGTCTCGCTGGCTTTGAGCAGACCATCGAGCAACGGCTTCCACTTCCACAAGTAAGGCGGCTCGGAGGCGTGGCCGG
>JAICHC010000350.1 GCA_025922795.1 Candidatus Binatia bacterium
AGCTGACGGCGCTACGCATTCAGAGCGCCCCCGAGCAACGAGTTGAAGAAGCCGCAACGCGCGGACTCTTGAGCCTGGCGCTGGACTCCTTCGCGTCGGACGGCGGTAGTCGCGGAGTCGAAGCGAGATCGATCAAAGTCGGTCAATTCGTTGTCAGCGATCACGGCCCATTCGCCACGGTAAGAGCGCCGGACGGTCGAACCTTTAGGTGCGCGATCTTCGGCGCTGCCGAAGACGGCGCCGGGATCAAGTGCGATCCGGGGCAATAGCATCATTTCTTTTATTTTCCAGTCCTGAAATGACCCTAGAGCAGCCGGAAAGAGCGAGTTTTGATAATCAAGAATATTGGCAACTTTTCTTTCAATTCGAGGCGAGCAACGGCTGATGAAGTGAGCCGCACGACGAACTCATCGCCGGCCTGAACCGTTAGCAGTGCCTCGCCGTTGAACCTTTCAATTCCACCAACAATCCCGGGCAATACATTGGCGGCGGAGATGCCGGCCGGACGTTGGGTTGCGATCAGAATATCGTCGGCGCTGACCCCGAACTGGCAGAGCGAATCGTTCGGACGGGAAGAGTAGGGGACGAACAATTCCACGCCCGAGCCTAAGCGGACGCGAGATCTGCCGGCTTCGAGAGAAGATTCGATGAACGTCGCCGTCAACACGTTTTCCAATTCCTCGTCGGCAAGCTGCGAGATGGCGCTGACTGAGTGTAAGGCTTCTTTGGGAACGCCTTGAGTGATCAGCTTCCCTTGACGGATCATCAGCACCCAGTCCGCCAGAGTGAGCACCTCGGTAACATTGTGCGTTACGTAAATCATGGGGATGGCGAACTCATCTCGAACGCGAGCGAGATAGGGAAGGATTTTTTCTTTCAATCCGATATCGAGCGCGGCGAGCGGCTCGTCGAGCAGGAGCAATTGCGGACGCGATAAGATCGCGCGGGCCAGGGCAACGCGCTGTGCTTCGCCGCCGGAGATTTTCGTGACGGGCCGCGACAGGAGATGAGTGATCTCCAGCACATCCAGTACGTAATTCACGCCGATGCGTTTCGAGTTGCCCGCGTCGGCGCCGCGCTCGGCGCCGAAAAGAACATTTTTCCTGACCGAAAGATGCGGAAACAAAGCGCCTTCTTGAGGCACATAGCCGATGCCTCTCTGCTGAGGCGGAAGATTGATTTTCCGGGCCGACGAGAAGAGTGTTCTGCCGCCGATTTCGATCTCGCCGTCGGCAATGGCGCGCAAGCCGGCGATGGCATCGAGCAAGGTGGTCTTCCCGGCGCCTGATGGTCCGAAGATGGCGGTAACGCGCGAGTCGAAGGATACGTCGATGTCCAGGTCAAAATTTGTCAATGGTATTCGGCAGCGAAGCAGCATTTCAGGTCTTCTTTCCCGACCGAAGTAGCCACTCCGAGCACCACACGAACAGGAACGCCAGCGCGACCGTGATGCCGAGCAAAATGTACGCTTCGGGATCTTTGCCCAGTTGCACGAAATTATAGATCGCCAACGACAGCGTCTGGGTTTGGCCGGGGATATTGCCGGCCAGTAAAATAGTCGCGCCGAATTCGCCGAGCGCGCGCGAAAACGCCAGCAGCGCGCCGGCGACAATACCTTTATAGGCGAGCGGGATGGTGACGACGAAGAAAATCCTCAGGGGCGAAGCGCCGAGGGTTGCCGCGATCTGCTCGAGCCGGAGGTTGACCTCGGTAAATGAGGTGCGCACGGAACGGACCAGCAGGGGAAAGGACATCACCGACATGGCGATCAGTACGCCTTTCCAATTGAAGACGATTTCTATGCCGCGCTCGTAGAGCCATTGCCCGAGCGGGCTGCGCCGTCCGAAGATTTTCAACAGAACCAGTCCCGTCGAGACCGGCGGCATGACCAATGGCAGTAGCACGACGGTTTCGATAGCGCTCTTGAGCGGCCACTCTTTGCGCGCGAAAAGCCACGCGAGCACTATGCCGAACGGCAGGATCAGCAAGGTGCTGGCAACGCCGACGGCTAGAGAGAAGATCGTGATTTGCCAGGTTTCAGGGGAGAAAATCACGAATGGACACGTTCCTCGGACTCAATCCAATACGACAAAGCCGTACTTCTTGAAGACGTCTTTTGCGGAAGGGCTCTGGACGTAGTTGATAAAATCGCGGGCGGCGTTCTTTCGCTTCGACTCTTTCACGACGGCAACCGGGTAGGTTATTTTGGGGCCCTTTTCGATCGGGACTTCGTAGACGATCTTAACTTTCTTCGAAACCGCGGCGTCGGTTTTATAGACGAAGCCGGCTTCGACGTTAGCGGACTCGACCGAAGCCACGGTTGCGCGCACGTCTTGCACCGGAACCACTTTCGCTTCGACCTTGTTCCACAATCCTTCATCAGTGAGGTATTTCTTGCTGTAGACGCCCACCGGAACCGAGGACGGTTCGGCGAGTGCGATCCTCTTGACGTCGCTTTTCAATAGATCCTGCGGCGATGAGAAGCTGAGTTTGGAGTCCGCCGGCACGATGATCACGAGCTGATTCGAGAGCAAGTTTTTGCGAGTGCCCGGTTCGAGCCGGCCGCTCTTATCGAGTTTCTCCATCTGCGGCAGGTCTGCCGAGAAGAACATATCCGCCGGCGCGCCTTCGTCGATTTGCCGGGCCAGGCCGCTCGAAGGGCCGAAATTGAATTTTACGGTGTGTTGGGATTTTGACTGGTAGTCGCTGCTGATTTCTTTCAACACCTCCGTAAGGCTCGCGGCCGCCGAGACCAGGATCTCGCTGGCGCGAGCCGTCATTGGAATGAACGTGAATAGGCAAAATAGGCTTACCAAGTTTGCGGCTGTGATTCGGCGAACTGTCTTCATTTCCATCGTTCCAGGTTGATCGTACTCGCGTTCGTGGACGGGGGATGGATGCAGCTAGACGACTTTTCCGGTGTCTCGTGTGTCGTAGCCTCCCAAAGCCTCGAGCTCGGCACGAAAGGACTTGCCGACGATGACATCCAGCAGATTTCTCAAGTCCGGGAGCGATTGATAATGAATTTTCGGAATCACGAAATCGTAGCGCTCGCGCTGCAACGGAACGAATCCCAGGCCGCAGATCGTTGCCGCGGAGCGAACGCCGACCCCGGCGTCGGCCAGGCCGGCCTGCACTCGCGCGGCGACTTCGAGATGGGTTAGGACTTCGTCGCGATAACCTTTGATCCGCGCCGATGAAATACCCGCGGCTTGCAGCTCCCGGTCGAGCAAGCGGCGCGCGCCCGAGCCGGTCTCGCGGTTGACGATCCGGACGTCTGGTTTCGCGATGTCGGCAACGGCGCGGATCTTCTTCGGATTGCCCGGGCGGACGATAAAGCCTTCCTCCCAGTGGGCGAAGGTCACGACCATGCAGTCGAGGCCGACTCGGCGCTTTAATTTCCAAGATTCTGAGCCCTCGTCGGCAAGGTGAATTCCGGCAACGTGAATTTCACCGCGCCGGAGCGCACCGAGCGCCGTGTCGCTGCCCATGAACCATGGTGCGAGAATGCCGTTGCCGTGTCTGGCAACGTGTTCGGCGGCGATAAACATCGCCGGGTCGCAGCCGCCGATGACGATTGCGCGCCGCACCGCGGAGAGATCCCTCAGAAGCTTCACTTTCAGCCGCCTGAGCCGGGAATCCGACGCAGCGATCAGGCCGTCCGCGCTCGCGGTCAAGCTGGTCAATCCGCCGCCTCCGTCCAGTGCGCGGATGAACACACGATCGCCGACCTGAGTCACCTGAGCCCGGACATTGCCGCCCGTGGGCATCGAGCCTAACAGCTCTCCTTGGATGATTTCGCCGTCGCTTTTGATGCTGAACAGGTCTTCCACCCGGCACTTGAGCGCCCGCGCGAACTGAAGCGCCACGGACGTGGCGGGGGAGTACTGATTGGTTTCCACGGCGGCAACCGCTTGGCGAGTGACGCCCGCCATATCGCCGAGTTGTTTTTGAGACAAACCGGCGGCCTGGCGTTTCTCACGCAATCGATTTTCGAACCAGGGCTCGCTGGTTTGTCGCTGGGGAGACATGATACCTAACATTAGGTTAGGTATCATTGCCCACCGTGTCCGTCAAGATGGATCTTTAGTTCGGCGGACAATTATTGACCCTATTCTCCGACCTTTGCGGCCTTGGCGTCTTTGCGCGAGATATTCCGAGTTTCAGTTGCGACTCTGCCGCGTCAGGATCTTCGTGGTGGTTATACACCGGATAAAGTACCAACAGCGTGAGACACTACACCAGTTTGGCGTCTCTTTAAAAAACAAGGCAGGCTGCTCAATAAGGTTCAGAGGCTAGGCGAAATCCTCATGAGCGTGTCCGGGAAAGCGTGGTCGAGAATTCCGAACGGGCACGAACCCGTACCACGAAAACGAAATTCGTTCAAGCGAGGCGATAGAGCGCAACGCCGCATATGAATCTTTTTCAGCAGTCTGCTAGCCTAGGGTCAGTCCGAGCGCGTTGCTTTAACGCCGCCGGGCTTTTTGAAACGGCGGGAGTGCCGGCCCCAGTCGCAGCCGCAGGCCTTGCAGTACCACTCGGTC
>JAICHC010000351.1 GCA_025922795.1 Candidatus Binatia bacterium
AGAGCGCAAACTTAGATCGAGAAAGGACCCGCGGCATCCCATCCTTTCTCGAATGTAAAGATAACAGTCCGATGTATTCCGTGGCCGCTAAAATATTGCTCGGAACAACCCGCCGACCGCTCGAAAGGGCAGAGCGATAACTTCTCCTACGACGTTCACCGTGCTGCTGAGAACACCCGTCTCTTCGGAGCTATCGGTTGTCGTGCTGGTGGTATGTCGTTCGACCGTGACAGGCTGACCGGTACGTTCATCGTACGCGACCTCGTCAGTGACGGTCCGATGCGTTGCGCACGCAGTTGCCAGGTTCGCAACCAGGAACAAGCTCAAAAAGATTTGCGACGATCTACCCATAACTTTTCTCCTTTCGTTAAAAAGCATCGCTTCCCAACACGTTTAAGTGAATGAGCTAATCTCGTGCCATAAAAGAATAGTCCCATAATTAAGACATAAGCCGCCAAAATCATCTGTCAGAATGCAGCGCTGGAATATAGGCTGGATCAAAGGCCGAAATTCGAGTCGGATTTTAACGGTAGATTTTTGCCGGCTGGAAGGCTTTTTCCTTATCCTTTATCCCAGGCACCAAGGCGCTTGCGCCGAGTGGTTGCAGGGTTGTTCACTATCCGCTAGTTATTAAAGATTCGTTGTTAAGATTCCGGACCCAACCTTGAGTGCCATCAACGATAGCCGCGCGACAAAGTCCGTTCCTGTACCTCCAAAAATCGCCTTTGCGGCGCTTAAGCATCACGACTTTCGCTGGTTTTTTTTAACCACGATGCTCGCGATGATGGCCGACAACATCGAGCACGTCATCAGCTACTGGGTGTTGTTTGAAATCTTTCAGTCGCCGGTGCTTGCCGGCTTCGCCGTGATCAGCCACTGGACGCCATTTCTCCTGCTGTCGGTTTACTTCGGTGGCTTGGCCGATCGGTACGATTGCCGCAAGCTGATTCAATTCGCCCAGGTGATGTATATGGCGGTGGCGGTCGTTTGGGCGATTCTTTTTCTAACCGACACGATCCAAGTCTGGCACGCGTGCGTGTTACTCGTGATTCACGGCGTCGCCGGCGTCTTCTGGACGCCCGCGGAGCAGTTAATCATTCACGACATCGTCGGCTCGGAAGATTTACCGAGCGCGGTGCGCTTAAATGCGACGAGCCGACAGTTGGGCATCCTGTTTGGGCCGGCGGTGGGTGGCGGGCTGATGTTGTGGTTTGGCGCGGCCGCCGGTTTGTTTATCAACGCGCTGATCTATTTGCCGCTGACGATTTGGCTCATGATCGTTCCCTACACAGGGCATACACGAGAAGGATTACAGCCGCGCCGCGCGCTGCGCTGGCGCGATGCCCTGGACGTGATCGGTGAAGTGGCGCATAACCGGCCGGTCATCACGATGGTGGCACTCGGCGGCGCAGCATCGCTGTTTGTCGGCAACGCGTTTCAAGCCAACATGCCCGAGTTCGCACACGACCTCGGCACCGACCATGTCGATTTCGCTTACAGCGCGCTGCTTGCCGCCAATGCGGCCGGATCGGTCTTCGGCGGCTTCGTGCTGGACGGCAAGGCCTGGTTGCCGCCGACGGTGAAGTCGGCGATCCATTGCGCGATCTTGTGGTGCATGACCATGACCGTTTTTGCTTTTTCGACCAGCTACCCGTTGTCCCTCGTGCTTTTGTTCCTTGCCGGCGCGTTGAACCTGGCGTTTTACTCGATTGCGCAGACGATCGTGCAGTTACAAGCGCCGGTTGAATTGCGCGGTCGGTTGATCGGCCTCTTTTCCATGTCGGCGTACGGTCTGCGGGCTTTTAGCGGCGTCACTATCGGGGTGGTCGGCGGTCTGATCGGCGTGCATTGGTCTCTCGCGCTGAGCTCAATGATCCTGCTTGCGGTGACGGTTGCGCTGTTTGCCTTCGCATCGCAGAAGCGAGGCGGCGCCGAGCCGGGCTAGAGACAAAATTAAAACTAAGTCATTGTATTACAGATTGCGTGTGCCAAGCCTGGGTATTCACGCGCGGAGTCGTAGATCAGCGAACGCGATCGCACCGCCCGCCACTTTTCCCAGCGGAGGTTTGCGCAGCCTGTCAAGATTCGTTAGTGTCGCTGATTAATTCCCGAAAGTTTGGAGAAGAGAGTGACCCCTGGCAACACGGATGCAAACAGCGCAGCGGTTGTGCGCAAGAGAGTCGCCTTTGCGGCGCTGCATAGTAAAGATTTTCGTGTCTACTTCGTGGCGACAATGCTGGCCATGATGGCCGACAATATCGAGCATGTGATCAGCTATTGGCTGCTCTATGAAAAATTCCGCTCGCCGGTGCTTGCCGGCTTCGCCGTGCTCAGTCACTGGACGCCGTTTCTGCTCTTTGCGGTGTACTTCGGCGCGCTGGCGGACCGGTTCGATTGCCGCAAAGTCATCCAGGTCGCACAAGTCATGTACATGGGCGTGTCGGCGGCCTGGGCGTACTTATTTTTTACGGACACCATCGAAATTTGGCATGCCTGCATTTTGCTGGTGATTCACGGCATGGCCGGAGTGCTATGGGGGCCGGGCAGCCAGCTGTTGATCCACGACATCGTCGGCACCGAACATCTGCAGAGCGCAGTGCGGCTCAATTCCACCAGCCGGCAATTGGGCATCCTTTTCGGTCCGGCGGTGGGCGGCGCAATGATGCTTTTGATGAGCCCGGCGATGGGCCTGGTGATCAATACGCTGATTTATTTGCCGTTGACCATCTGGTTGTTGACGGTGCCTTATACCGGCCACAGCCGTGAGGGCGCTGCTCCGGGACGGCGCGCGCTGCGTTGGCGCGACGCATTCGAGGTCGTGCGCGAAGTTTCCGGCAATCGCCCGATCATCACGATGGTCGTGCTCGCGGGTTGCGTGTCGTTCTTTGTCGGCACCGCGTTTCAAGCGACCATGCCCGAGTTCGCCCATGATCTCGGTACGGAGCAAGCCGACTTTGCTTACAGCGCGCTGCTGGCTGCCAATGCGGGCGGCGCCGTCATCGGCGGTTTCCTTCTCGAAGGGCGCGGCTGGCTGCCGCCGCGCGTCAGCACGGCGATGATCAGCGCAATTCTTTGGTGCATTGCGATTACCGGTTTCGCGCTGTCCACCAACTATTATTTGTCCCTGGCGCTGCTCTTTACGGCGGGCATTTTGAACCTGACCTTCTCCTCTATGGGCCAGACGATCGTGCAACTATTATCGCCGCCGAATCTGCGCGGCCGATTGATCGGCTTGTTTGCCATGGCAAGCATGGGGTTGAAAGCCTTCAGCGGTTTGACCGTCGGTGTCTTGGGCGGTTTGATCGGTGTGCACTGGTCACTGGCAGCGAGCGCCATGGCATTGCTGACGGTGACGGTCGTGCTGTTCGCTTTTGCGATCCCGGGCCAGCGCCAACCGGAGATCGGTTGAGAAATTAAAAAGTACAAATGGTAAAAATTAAAATGCAAAATTGGAAGACAAAATGTCACCGATCGTTTCCTGCCATGTCGCATCGATTTACTAAGGAGTTCATAGGCAAGTAGCCGAGGGACGAGTCGCGTACGCGGGCACACGAACGTGAAGGTCGCGTTTTGACCTCCGGTGTGGGAATGCCGCGCTGGAGAGGAACGGGTGGTGGCGGCCTCCAAGGCACAGGCTCATTGACAGCGTTCGGAGCCGCTTGTCCCTTGGCGGACAAATTTCCATGATTATTCCTAGCTGCCGTCGCTGTAGAAGCGCATGACCGTTCATCCTAGCTCATCAAATCGGCGCGCGGCGCCGTCGGCAGAGAAAACAATCGCGTTCGCGGCGCTGCGTCACCGCGACTACCGGCGCTATTTTTTTGTCCATTTTTTTTCCACTATGGGCGACAATATCGAGCACGTCATAAGCTACTGGCTGCTGTTTCAAAAATTTCACTCGCCGGTGCTTGGCGGCTTTGCTGTGATCAGTCACTGGACGCCGTTTTTATTCTTCGCGGTATATTTCGGCGCGCTCGCCGATCGACACGATTGCCGCAGGATCATTCAAGCTTCGCAGTTGCTCTACGCCGGTGTCTCGCTGACGTGGGGTTTTTTATTTCTCACCGATACGATTGAAGTGTGGCACGCGTGCGTCTTGCTGGTGTTGCACGGCATGGCCGGAGTGCTGGGCGGACCGGGGGGGCAGCTGATTATTCACGATATCGTCGGCCGCGAGTATTTACAGAGCGCGGTGAGACTCAATTCCACCAGCCGGCATCTCGGGGTTCTTTTCGGGCCGGCGGTGGGAGGCGCGAGTATGCTTCTTTTTGGCCCTCCGGCGGGGCTCTTTCTTAACACGCTCATGTTTATGCCGGCGGTCATCTACATGTTCTTCTTGCCCTATACCGGGCATGGGCGAGACGAAGGAATGAGCGCGCGAGCGCCGCACCTGAGTTTTCGCGGCGCACTTCAACTCATGCGCGAGACATCCGCCAATCCGACGATTCTTTCAATGATTCTTCTAGGTGGCGCCACGTCCTTGCTGGTCGGGAATGCCTTCCAAGCGCAGATGCCCGAGTTCGCCCACGATTACGGGCGCGATC
>JAICHC010000352.1 GCA_025922795.1 Candidatus Binatia bacterium
GCCGCCTACGGTGGAGCGTGTCGAGCGCATGCTGGCGGCAAGCAAGCGCGATCCGCAAGAAATTATCGGATCGATACCGCCGAAGTGGGCGCCTTGTTCGATCGAAAAGATCGCCATCAACGCAGTGATGGCGGGTTGCTTGCCGGAATACTTGCCGGCAGTCATCGCTGCGGTCGAAGCGATCTGCGAGCCGCGATTCAATCTTCACGGCGTTCAAGCGACGACCGGTTACGTGGGTCCGGCGCTGCTGCTTAACGGGCCCGTCAGAAAACAATTGGATATCAACTGTGACGCCGGTGTTTTTGGTCCGGGGTTTCGTTCCAATGCGACGATCGGCCGGACGATTCGTTTAATCCTCATCACCGTCGGCGGCGGTTATCCCGGAGAGACTGACCGCTCTACGTTCGGTTGGCCTGGCAAGTACACCATGTGCTTTGGCGAAAACCAGGAAAAGAGCCCATGGGAGCCCTACCACGTCGAGTTCGGTTTCAAGCCCGAGGAGAGCACTGTGACCGTTTTCGGCATTAATGGGTTTTTGCCGATTCATACGGCCGGCAACCGCGGCGATCAGGCGCTTGCCTCATTGGCTGAAGTGATCCGCATGCATCACGGTGTTAGTCATCTTGATGTCGGAAGCTTTGGCGGCGGTACTCCGCTGATCGCGCTCGGCGTCGAAGACGCGGAAATAATGGCGGGCGACGGCATTACCAAAAAACAGGTCAAGGACTATCTGTGGGAACATGCTTCGCTGAAATTCTCCGAGATCCCGGCGCGGCGCAAAGGGCACAAGAACGATGATGAGCTGCTGCGCGAATCAGTCAATGTGACACCGGACGGCATAGTGCATCTTTCAACCAAGCGCGAGGACATTAGGATCGTTGTGCTCGGCGGCAAACACCGGCACTCGGTTTTTCTGCCCATGTGGACGGGCCGGAATACATTGTGCGTCAGCAAGGCGATACAGTGAAAGAACGAAGCGGCGATTCTTGCAAGGGTCGCGAAAGTTTTGTCGGTTGACAATGACAGACCGGCTCAACTAAGGTCAGCACAAATTATCCAAGGAGGTATTGGATCGTGGCAGCAACTTTATGGAAAGAATACAAAACCGTGAAGGTCGAAAAGGAAGACGGAATCACCTGGTGCATTCTCAATCGTCCGGAGAAGCGCAACGCAATGAACCCGCAGCTACACTACGACATGCTCGAGGCATTGACAGAGCTGGAAGTGGACAAGGACACCCAGGTGTTGGTGCTGACCGGCGCCGGGCCCAGCTGGTGCGCGGGGCAAGACTTGCGGGAGTATTTCCGCGGCACGGACAATGACCCTCTCGAGCGCCGCAAGGCGAGTTGGGCCTCTCAAGAATGGCGCTGGCGCAAACTCTTTTATTATCCCAAGCCGACCATTGCCATGGTCAACGGCTTTTGCTTTGGCGGCGCGTTCACGCCGCTGATCGCCTGTGATTTTGCGATCGCCGCCGACGACGCCACCTTCGGCTTGAGCGAAGTGAACTGGGGTATTTTTCCGGGCGGATTGGTCAGCCGGGTTTTGGCGGACGCCATGGGTTATCGCGATGCCATGTGGTACATCATGACCGGCGATCCGTTCGACGGCAAGAAGGCCGCGGAAATGAAGCTGATCAATTATGCCGTGCCCAAAGAAAAGCTCCGTGAGGAGACCGTTGGTCTGGCGCAGAAGCTGATGAAAAAGAATCCGCAGGTGTTGCGCGCGGCCAAGGAAGTCTACAAGTACTGCCGCACCATGGATTACGCCCAGGCGGAAGATTACATGGCCGCCAAGGGCACCGCACTTCGCCTCACTGACCCGGAAAAGGGCCGGGAGACCGGCATGGAGCAGTTTCTCGACAAGAAGACCTACCGCCCGGGCTTGGGCGAGTACAATCGACAGGCGAAGTAAGTTCAAGGTTTCGCGGTTCAATGATCACGGCAGCGGTGGATTTTGGTTCAGATTCCCAAAATCCGCAAACGAATTCCTATGACTCGATGGAGCGCAGGTGGACTTCAATCTCCCCGAAGAATTGCAGGTTTTAAAAGAAACCGTCCGCAAGTTCGTCGATCGTGAACTGATTCCGCTGGAGCGCGAATGCCGCCCCGAAGGCGAGGACATGCCGGAGCAGTACATCAAACCGCTCCAGGAAAAAGCCAGAGCGATCGGCCTCTGGCTGCTCGACGTGCCGCAGGAGTACGGTGGCGCCGGTCTCGATCTGATGAGCCGTTGCGTGATCATGGAAGAGGTCGCGCGTACCGTGGCGATCCCGTTTCGGTACGCACCGATCTTCGGGCCGGAAGTGCGGCCGGTGCTGTTTCACTGCGACGAAGAACAGAAAAAGCGTTTTCTCATGCCGGTGATCCGCGGCGAAAAAAGAATCTGTTTCGCGCAAACCGAGCCGGACGCCGGCAGCGATCCGGCGGGAATGAAGACACGAGCGGTTCGCGATGGCGATGACTACATCATCAACGGCACCAAGCGCTTCATAACCGGCGCCAAAACGGCCGATTATGCGCAGGTCATCGCGGTCAGCGATCCGCAGAAGGGCGCGCGCGGCGGCGTGAGTTGCTTCGTTGTCGACATGAAGGCTCCCGGAGTAACGCTCGAGCGGTTGTGGCCGACGATGATGGGGGATACGCCGGGACAGATTCATTTCGAAAATGTGCGCGTCCCGGCAGCGGACAGGATCGGCAAGGAAGGAGAAGGATTTTCCATCGCCCAGGGCTGGATTCAAGAAGGACGGATTCGCGGTCACGGAGCGCGTCCCGTGGGTATAGCTTCGCGCGCTCTCGACATGATGATCGAATACTCTAAAGTCCGCTCGACTTTTGGCCGTCCTTTGGCGGATCGTCAGGCGGTTCAGTTCATGATCGCCGATTCGGCCATGGAGCTGCACGCCTGCCGTTTGATGGTATACGAATGCGCCTGGCGGCACGACCGCGGCGAAGATGTTCGGCAGCTCTCCTACATGACCAAGATTCAGTGCGCGGAGATGGCCAGCCGGGTGGTCGATCGCTCGATTCAAGTGCACGGGGGATTGGGGCTTATGCGTGAGCTGCCGCTCGAGTGGTGGTATCGTCAAGTGCGCAGCATCCGCATTACTGAGGGCACGCCGGAGGTTTTGCGCTGGCGCTTGGCGCAGCACATTATCAAAAATCACAAGAGTTAACGGTGCGCCGCAATCAACTTAGGTGATCGGTGCTGACGTGAGCCAAAGAAAATTGCAGTACTGGAGTGGTGGAGTCATGGAGTGATGGATTTAAAGCCCAACACTTCAGTACTCCAACACTGCAACTCCAACCAGCACAACCTTGAAAATGACTGACAGCCCCGCCTCGACCTCGCTGCTGCCGGGATATCGAGTTCTAGATCTCACGTCGTCGATCGGCGCCCTCTGCGGTAAGCTTTTGCGCGACCTTGGCATGGACGTGATCAAAGTTGAGTCGCCGGGCGGCGACCCGATGCGCGGCGAGCCGCCCTTTGCGAAAGGCCGTTCGCACCTCGAAGGGAGCTTACGCTTCGCCTATCTCAACGCCGGCAAGCGCAGCATATCGCTGGACCTCGAGCGGGCGGCGGCGCGAGACGTGCTGCTTGACCTGGTTGAGCGCGCGGATGTGGTTGTCGAGGACTTTGCTCCCGGAGATCTCACCCGGCTGGGTCTCGGCTACGAGGCTCTGCTCGAACGGCAGCAGAAATTAATTCTCGTCTCAATCAGCGGTTTCGGTCAGGACGGTCCGTACGCTCACTACAAGACCACCGATCTGATCGGCAACGCCATGGGCGGACTGCTTTATATCAGCGGCGATCCGACAATGACGCCGTGCAATCCGCCAGAAACCCAGTCGTTCTATTACACCAGCTTATTTGCGTGCTACGGAGTCATGCTGGCGCTGTGGCAGCGCGAGACGCGCTCTATCGGCGCCTGGATCGATGCCTCGGTGCAAGCGAGCATGGCGTTGCACGAGCACGTCGCGTTCAATTTTTCGGCCGAAGGCCGAGTGATGAAGCGCGCCGGCAGCCAACACCAGCACAATGCGCCGGCCAATCTGTTTCAGTGCAAAAACGGCTGGATATCGATCTTCGTAACGCAGACCCACTGGCCTCTTCTACTGAAAGTGTGGCCCGATCACGATTCGGCGCTGGATGATCCCAAGTGGATCAACAGCAACCTGCGCCGGCAACACGCCGACTATATCAACGCACAAGTGACTTCGTTCACATCACGATTTCTCAAAGAAGACCTTGCAGAGTTGTTGCAGGAGCGCGGCATTCCAGGATTACCGGTTAACTCTCCGGCCGATTTCATGAACGATCCGCACATGATAGCGCGCGGATTTTTTGGCAAGGTCAATCATCCGGTGCTGGGTTCCTTCATACAACCAGGCAGCCCGTTTATGGTCGATGGGCAACGTTCCCCGCCAACACCCCCACCGTTGCTCGGTCAACATAACGAAGAGGTCCTTCGTGGAGAGTTGGGCTTGGGTCCAAGCCAAGTAGCGGATGTGATGAATGCAAAATTAAAAAGTAAAA
>JAICHC010000353.1 GCA_025922795.1 Candidatus Binatia bacterium
CGCATACGCCACTGCCGGCAGCCCCGCTGCCATTGCCTCAAGGAGACTGTTGGGCATGCCTTCGCTATGGCTCGGAAAGGCGAAGATGTCGGCGGCATTGAGGTACTGCCAGACTGATTCTGGCGCGCACGCCGGCAGCACTTTGATAGAGAGTGAGAGTTGCGGCATACTTCGCAATAGCTTGCGCAACTCGGCGCTCTCATCGAAACCGTCATGAGCGCCGACGAGCACACAAACCAGATCGCGCCGTTGCCGGCGCGCCGTGTCGACAGCATCGATCAAATCGAAAACCCCTTTGGCTTTAACCATCCTGCCGACATAAAGGACCATGAGCTGATCCGGTTGCAGGCCCAAACTTGCGCGCACCGATCGGCGCATCTCCGACGACGGCGGCGGCGCCGCCTCCACCCCTCGAGGCAAAACGAAATGACACTGGGTTAAAAGAGCTTGCCGCGAACTTCCGCAGAGTGCGGCTGCACGCTCCAGCAACTCGGCGCTTTGATAAAACTTAAGATCCAAACGCTCCAGCGCCGCGCGCACGGCGCGTCCGTGGGCGGAGTTGGCCGGCACACGAACGTCGTTGCCGGTCGCCCAGCCCGCGGCAGGAATGCCGAAGCGCCGCGCCAAGCGCCACGCGACACCACCAGCAACAACCAGATTGAACGCCAGGATTGCGTCATAAGTTATGCTCTTGTGACGATCTGCCAAGCGGCGGACGCAGGCGAGATAAGCGCACCAATCTGGGCGCAGGGCACCGCCGGTGCCGGGCAGCTGGAAATAGGCCGGGCGGTAAATCATCACGCCGTCGCGAGTTTCATCTTCGATAATTTTGTTGTACGCGCGCCAGCGGCTATGGCAGAAAGTCAGAGCGTGCGGTACGTACGGCCGCGGCGCGAGCACCTCGATGCAGTGACCGAGTGCCTGAAGCGCACGCGCCGATCTCGCATTGAACGCGCCCGCCGAGGGATGGCCAGGGTGCGGATAGTTACTTACAACGACTAGCAATTTCACGATAGAAACCTGATGGCGCGGCGCGCGCGCCGGAATCGACCGGTTAGAACTCGCGCCGCCGCACTTGCCCGACTAGGACGCGTTCGCCTAAGGCCCGGCCCGATGCGCGCAGGGGCTGGCGCACCGGCAAGCGCGCCGACTTGGTCGTTGGGATCGCCGCGGCAGCAGCAACGGCCAGGGCTAAAATGAGCCACTGCGGCTTGCGGCCGAGATAAGTGTGCGTAAGATTGGCGCTCAGTGTCATCATGAGCAGAGCGAACGGTAAATTGCCGAATTTGCCGCTGCGCGCCTTCCAGGCGCCGAGCGCACACAGCGCAATGCCGATCAAGAAAGGCACGGCGCCGAGCAGTCCCACTTCCATCAATAGGTGAAACAGTAGATTGTGTGCGTCCTTGGCACCCCAGATTTTTCCGACCCGGCGACCGAGTTCTTCCCAATACGCCACTGGTTGCCAGCCAAACAGTGGCCGTTCCGCAATCATGCGGAGCGAAGTCGGAATAATCACCTGGCGTCCGGCGAAGTCACCCGAAGTACTTTGTTCGAAGCGCGTTAGCACGGTTTGATGTTGAGAGGCCAAACCCAGCAACGAGACCCCGACAAAAACGCACAAAACGATGATGATCAAGCGGCGCCCGGACTGCCGATTCGGCAACAAGCACATCGCGAAGCCGATGAGGAAGGCGGCCACTCCGGTGCGCGATCCGGTGCGCACGGTGAGCGCCAGCAAGGGCAGCACCAGGGCGATCAACAGGGCCTTACTCCAGGAGTAGCGAACTTGAATTTCCAGCGCCGTGCCGATCAGTATGACCGCGGCGAGCCCCAGGGTATAAGCCAAGTAGTTGGGGTTGAAATCGAGCGCCGTGATGCGCTCGCCGATGCGGCTCTCGAGGCTGGTGGAGAAGCCTGGTACCTGGAGCAGCGTACCGAGCGCCAGGGCCACCGATGCAAATGCGAAGGCGAGCAGCGCCCGCCGGCTTAGCAGCTCGACGCGCAGTAGGCTGGAGGAAATCCAAAAAATCAGTAAGAGTTGGGTCAAGGTCAAGAGAACCGAAAAGAACTGGCTTAAATGAAAGCCATCGAGAAAGATCCCATTGGCCGCGAAAACCAGCATATAAATCAGGAAGCACGCCAACGGAGCGGAACCCGGGGGGAACGGCCTCTTTCCCGAGACCGGGTTGTAGAAAAAGAAGTAGGCCACGATCAGTGGTAGTCCCGACAGTTTGGCTAATGAGAACGAAGTAAACGACAAGCTTACGGCCTCGAAGGGCAAGACACCGAAAAAGCCGATGAACGACCAGCGGACGATTTTCGGAATCTCGGCGTAATCCGAGCGTGGCACCGGCTGGGAATAAACCACCCTCCCCTGCCCGCGATGCAGGCGGTCAACGGCACTCAACATGACACCGCCTGCGGCACCACTACGGGAGCCGATTGATTGCGCAGGTGGGCGGCTTGATCAGAACGTTGTCGCCGATCGTGCTGCAGCCACGACTCCAGCACAAAAATATTCCACAACTCCGCGTCAGCGGCGCCGCGCGACGCCGAGGCGCGCAGCTCGGCGAGTGCGTTGCGGCCATCGATCCAGCCTGCTTGCGCCAGAATCGATTCGCCCAAGACTTGCTCGGCGCGCTCCAACCAGTGACTCGTGAGCCAGCGCTCTGCTGGAATTCTAAAGCCGCGTTTTCTGCGTGCCGCGATGCTAATGCCAAGATGGCGGCGCGCGAGCGCGCGCAGGATCGCCTTCAACTCACCGCGCCGCAGGCGGATATCGATGGGCAGGACACCGGCAAAATTCCAGAGATCTTGATCAAGAAACGGCGCGCGCGCTTCGATGCCGTGGTGCATGGTTGCGCCGTCGAGCTTCTTGAGATATTCGCCGACGAAACGGGAGCGGCGCTCGAATTTGAGCAAAGCTTCAACCATGCCGTTACTGGATTCCGAATCGATCTGGGTTTGCGGCACAAAGCCGTCAAACCACGGGCCGAGCAACCGCCTCTCGCGATAGGCCGCCAATCCGATCGAAGCTTTGAAATAAGCGTCCACGCCTCCGCTTGCGTAATCGAGCAGCGCCCCGGCGCGTCGCAGCAGCGCATGATGCGGCCGCCGGGAGCCCCAACGCTTCAAGGTCTCAGCCCAATCTTGCCGGGTGTAATGAGACACCTTTTCCGCCAACCAGAGGTGTCGGTGGCGCGGATAGCCGAGAAACAGATCGTCGCCGCCGTCGCCGGTCAATACCACTTTGGCCGAGCTAGCGATTGCGCGTGAAATTTGCAGCATGCCGAGCGCCGAGCTGCTAGCAAACGGCTCGTCGAATGCGGCAAGAAGCTCGTCCACCTTGGGCATCTCGCAATCGCCGAGCTCGAGCACGCGATGATGAATCCCCAGCCGGCGCGCTGTGGTTTTGGCAGCCGCACTTTCGTCCCATGGTTCCCCCGGAAGACCGATGGTATACGCCGTAACATCGGCACCCAAATCGGCCAGAGCCCAGCAAATCAAACTGCTGTCGATGCCGCCGCTCAATAACGCCGCCACCGGCACGTCGGCATTGAGCCGAACCGAAACCGCCGTGCGCAAAAGCCGTTCCACTTCGGTCACCGCTTCAGCGAAACAGATGCGGCCCTCCGGTTGTGCCGCCGGTGGCTCCCAGTAGCGGCTTTGGCGAAAGGTCCCGTCGCTCCACTCGAGGATGGTCGCCGGGGCCAACTTTTGCACGGCTCGGTAAATGCACCGCTGCTCGCCGACAAATCCCCATCGCAAAACGTCGAGCAGCGCCTGCTCGTCGATTTCTCCAGCGTAACCGACGCGCTTGAGGGCACGCACCGTCGATGCAAAGGCACTCTCGCCGCCGCGCACAGCAAATACCAACGGTTTGACCCCCAAACGATCCCGCACCAGGTAGAGCTTGCGGGCGGCATTATCCCAAAGGCCGAAGGCGAACATGCCGCGGAGCCGCTGCACTAAAGGGCGGACACCCCAGGCGCGATACCCATGCAAAAGCACTTCGGTATCGCTATCGCTGCGAAAACGGCAGCCACGTTTTTCCAGTTCCGCGCGCAAAGACTTGAAGTTATAGATCGCGCCATTGAACACGACCCATACCGCACCGTCGAGAGTCGACATCGGCTGCGCTCCGGCATCGGTAAGATCGAAAATTGCCAGACGGCGATGTCCCAGCACGGCTCCGGGTAACTCCTTCACCCCGGCGGCATCGGGTCCGCGCCGTGCCATCGACCGTGTCATTTCTTCGATAGCGCGCCGCCCCGTAGTGCCGGCCGCGCCGCCTAAGATTCCCGCTATTCCGCACATCGGCGAATGGTCTCCCCGAATAAAATCATCGGAATATTGAACAACAACGTACTGGGTTTGGACATTGGTAGTGCAGCGGTGCTGGCCGTGCTCAGCGCACTGGGCCAGGATTTTAACCTAGAGCTGACGAGCGCTGCAGATGATCCTTTCACAGCTTGCGTTCGGCAACAGAATCGTGATTCGACGACGGAGCACTTATTAAGGAGTTCATAAG
>JAICHC010000354.1 GCA_025922795.1 Candidatus Binatia bacterium
CGGTTGCTCTAAGCAACCGGGAGCGCGTCCAAGCGTTCTTATTGGCGGAATCATCAGCGAAGGAGTCTCTATGAAGATGGTCGAGGCGATTGTGAAGCCGTTCAAGCTGGATGAGGTCAAAGAAGCGCTGACGAAATCGGGTATCCAGGGCATGACGGTGGAAGAGGTCAAAGGCTTCGGACGCCAAAAGGGTCACACGGAGCTTTACCGCGGCGCCGAATACTCCGTCGATTTTCTGCCCAAGGTAAGGATTCAAATTCTGGTACCTGACGAGAAGGCGGGGAAAGTCGTCGAAGTAATCACCGACAGCGCCAAAACCGGCAAGATCGGCGACGGCAAAATTTTTGTGACATCGGTTGAGGAAGTGATCCGTATCCGCACGGGAGAGAAAGGCGAGGATGCGATTTAACAAGTAAGTAAATCTCCGAGGAGGGAGAGTCAGATGAGGTATGCGAAAAAGTTTTTGACGTTCGCGTCAGTGACCATGGTGCTGGCAATTTTGCTAGCTACGAGCGCGTCGCACGCGCAAGAGCCACCGCCCGCAGGAGAGCCGGTAATAGTCGAAGCGCCGTCGGCACCAGTGGCCGCAGCGAAGAAAGAAGATCCCGGCGCCGCTCCAGCCCAGTTTACGCAGGGGCTGATGACGCAGATCGGCGACGCCAAAGTGGCATTGGACACTGTGTGGACGCTGATAGCGGGGATGTTGGTGTTTTTCATGGCACTTGGTTTTGCGTGCGTGGAGTCCGGTCTTTGCCGGGCCAAGAATACGGTGACGATTTTGGCGAAGAACTTCATCGTGTTTGCGGTGGCCTCGATCGCCTTCTTGGTTCTAGGTTGGGGTTTGATGTTCGGCAGCGGCAACCCGTTCTTTGGCACCGAAGGGCTATGGTTTGTTGGCGGCGCGGATAATAGCCCGGCAATGGGGGAGGCTTATAAAGGAGCTTATGGGGCGATCAACTGGACCGGCATTCCGTTGTGGACGAAGTTTTTCTTTCAGCTCGTGTTCGCGGCCACGGCGGCGACGATTGTTTCGGGGGCGGTGGCCGAGAGAATCAAGTTCGGGGCATTTTACCTTTTCAGTTTTGTGCTGGTGGCGCTTATTTACCCGGTTGTAGGTCACTGGATATGGGGCGGTGGATGGGCCGCCTCATTGGGCATGTTCGATTTTGCCGGCTCGACGGTGGTTCATTCGACGGGCGGTTGGGCGGCCTTGGCGGGAGCGCTCGTGCTTGGACCGCGCCTTGGAAAATACAGTAGAGAAGGCAAGTCCCTGCCTCTTCCCGGCCATAGTTTGGCATTGGCTACGATCGGCGTGTTCGTACTGTGGTTTGGCTGGTTCGGCTTTAATCCTGGCAGCACGATGGCGGCCGATGCCGGCGCGATCGGCCGGATAGCCGTAGCAACGAACACGGCGGCGGCGGCGGCGGCGATCTCGGCTTCGCTGACGGCGTGGATGCTTCTGGGCAAGCCTGACCTCACGATGATTTTGAACGGTGGGTTGGCGGGTTTGGTGGCGATCACCGCTCCGTGCGCCTTTGTCAGCATTCCGAGTTCGCTGATCATCGGGCTGATCGCGGGAGTATTAGTGGTTTTGTCGGTCCTTTTCTTCGACAAGATCAAAGTCGACGATCCGGTGGGCGCGATATCAGTGCACTTGGTGTGCGGCGCATTCGGGACAATCTGCGTCGGCTTGTTCGCGCAGGAGCATTTTACGCCGAACACCACCGGCAACGGGTTGTTGTTTGGCGGCGGCGCAGGTCTACTGATGGCGCAGCTGGCGGGCATTGTGGGCGTGGGCGCGTTTGTGTTCGTCAGCTCGATGGTCATTTGGAAGATCATCGGGGCAACCATCGGTATGCGCGTCTCGTCGGAGGAAGAGTTGGAAGGACTCGATATCGGCGAGCACGGTAATGTGGCTTACCCGGATTTCGTGACGGTGGCGGCAAGAGGATCCGTGCTGGTTGACGCGTCGGGGAAGATGGTTGGAGCTGCAGCGCCGTATGGCGCGACGGAGCTTTCTAAGGGAACGGTCTAGGGCATCCGCAGGACTGGGGACTGAGGTATGAGGACTGAGAATCACTCGATAGTTGAAGCAGCGCATGTGCAAAGCAAATACCTCGGTCCACAGCCCGTGTTACGCGCCACTTACATTGGAACGTCCTATGTCAGAGGTGCTGGTTTTTCAGCATGATCCATTAGAAGATCTCGGCTTTTTTGGCGAGGTGATGGAAAAGCAAGGAACGGAGTATCGAATCGTTCGTCTGTTCCATGGTGAAATGCCCGCTGAAGAGTGGGAAGATGTCAGCGCGCTGATCGTTCTCGGCGGTCCCATGAGCATGGGAGAGGAAGCGCGATTTCCGTTCCTGCACTGGGAAAAAAGAATCATTCGCGCGGCGATCGATGAAGCCGTGCCGATCCTAGGCGTTTGTTTCGGCGCGCATCTGATTGCCGCCGCTCTTGGGACGCAAATCTTCCATGGCTCGTTCAAGGAAATCGGTTGGACCCCGATTTCGATCACGCCCCACGGCCGGGTGGATTCGCTGCTCGGTTATCTGCCGGAAAACGCCACGGTATTTCAGTGGCACAGCAATGGCTTTGATCTGCCGGTCGGAGCGATTCGTTTGGCCTCCTCCGCCCATTACGGCACGCAGGCCTTTCGACTCGGCAAGACCATTTACGGGCTGCAGTTTCACCTCGAGGTGACCCCCCTTATGATCGAACGTTGGCTCGACGAGCGATCCAAAGATCTGGCGGCCGCTCCATACGTACTCGCTGATAAAATTCTTGCCGACAATTACAGCTATGCACCTACTCTGAAGTACTATGCCGAAAGATTCCTGTCTGAATTCGTCAGACGCATTTGTCGCCCGCGCGGCTGCAAGAAAGACCGAGCACAAACGGGCGAATGAGAAAGTGCTCGCCATGGACGACCATTTAATCTTTGCGCCGGTATCTGGTCTCGACCAAACCACCGTGAACCTGTGTGCCTGTTGCTCACAAAACAGACATGCCTGACCTCAAATTAGGCACTCACTGCTTTTGTTGGCTTCGGCGGAGAGAATATTCCCAATACCTTTAAGCGGGTTCACAACCAAACCGTGGCATTTTAATTGCTCGCTTATGACACGGTTTATTTTTGATATCGGCGGTTGCAGTTTTAACTTTCGCTCAAATCCAAGGAGGTTGATAGATGAAACAACGATTGATGCGCTTTATCTTATCGTTCGGGATAGCTTTCCTGGCGACAGGCTCACTGCAGGCTCAGGACAACAAGCCTCTGGCTCCTGGCTGGCTGAGTCTGGACGGTAGCGTCGGTTTGCTGGATGACAAAATCGCCGACGGCAAAGGGTCATTGGAAAAAGCTATTGGTTTGAGTATGGGCGGTTTTTTGGATACCAGCTACACATGGAGCTCGAATAAGCCGCGCAGCCCTGCCAATATCAGCGGACGCTATTTTGACAAGGATCACGATAAGGTTGTTTTCAATTACCTGCATCTGTTCGTTGAAAAGCCCGAAAAGGACTGGGGAGTTGGGTTCCGCCTGTCGGGTGACTTCGGTCGAGGCGGCGAGCTGTTAAGGGAAGCGACGCTTTGGGGCCACACTCTCCAGGACGAGCCGTCGGCTGAGTTGCGCGAGGCTTATTTGACGACCACAATCCCTGTCGGCGCCGGCATCGGCGTCAAAGGCGGACTGTTCGTTACCACACTGGGCACGGAAATTCTTCCGAACCCAGGTGCCTACAACGATAACATTTCGCGGTCGTTCCTTTTCAACTTTGCCATTCCGCTACGCCACTTGGGCATGCTCTTCAGCTACCCAGTGCTCGACACTCTGTCGGTTAACGCGGGTTTGGTCACCGGTTGGGACAACCCTAGAGACAATAACAGGCAGCCATCCGGGCTGTGGGGCTTCAGTTTCACGCCAATGGATCAATTTGCGTTGGTGAGCAGCTTTATTTACGGCCCGGAGCAGTTCGGCAATACCGGCAATCAACGCTTCACCATGAGCCACGTGGCGACGATCAAGCCCATCGCCGCGCTGGCGCTGATCATCGAATATTCCTACGGGCGTGAAGAGCAAGCATCTTTAGGCGGCACGCGCGATGCCAGCTGGCAGGGCCTTGCCGGAATTATCTCCTACGGCTGGACCGATCGTTTTTCCACGGCGCTGCGCGGCGAGATTTTTAAAGACAGCGACGGCGCTCGCCTGGCCGGTAACTTCGCCGGAACTCACGCCGAGCAGACCTTGAGCGAGATTACACTGACCGGTTCTTACAAATTCACCAGAATGCTGCTCGGCAGGCTCGAGGTGCGCCAGGATTGGGCCGACGAGGCTTTTTTCAAGAAGGGATCCTCCCGCGCGGACAAAAATCAGACCACACTGGCGGCGCAGCTCATCTACGCCTTCTAAAAATTTTCTTTTTAGCTTCTTTCGAACGGGGAACGGTGTCACGAGCCGTTCCCCGTTTTTTTGCCTACGAAAATCGACCGGATTCCCGGCTGAAGTCGCGGGCCTTCGCGAGCGCC
>JAICHC010000355.1 GCA_025922795.1 Candidatus Binatia bacterium
CGGGAGAAGGCGCGTGAGGTCTTTCACGTTGCCGTCGACGCGGTAGCCGGTGACTTCGCGCTGAACGAAACGGAGACGCGCGCGCTACGTGCGCGGATTTGAGCAAACGGCATAAGGCACGCGACGAGAGACAGAATTAAGCGAAGAAGACGAAGACGGAATGACGGAGCGATAGGGTACCTCGCAACACTCCAGTACTCCAACACTTCATTGCTCAACTCATTCCCGGACTCATGCTCACTCCTTACTCCTAACCGGAACCCCTCATGACCCTCGATCCGATTACATTGCAAGTGATTCAGGCGCGTCTCGCCGGTATTGTTCAGGAAATGCAGAATTCACTGTTTCGTACCGGCTACTCGACCATCATTCGCGAGTCGCAGGACGCCAGTTGCGCGATCTTGAATACCCGCGGCGAAGTGGTTGCGCAGCATGTCGTTCTGCCGCTGCACATGGGTGCATTTCCCGCCTGCGCCGAAGCGGTTCTGAACGTGTTTCCGTCCCAGGAGATCGGTGAGGGCGACGCGTTCATCATCAACCATCCCTATCTCGGCGGCAGCCCCCATGCGCCCGACATGGGCGTACTCACGCCGATCTTTCATGACGGCGAATGGGTTGGCTTCGCGGCCAACATGGCGCACAAGAGCGACATCGGCGGCACCGTGCCCGGCAGTGGTTCGGGCAACGCACGAGAGATCTATCAGGAAGGGCTCCACCTGCCGCCGGTGAAATACATGTCACGCCAGCAACCGGTAAAAGAAATAGAAGCTTTGATCGCCGCCAACAGCAGGACCGCAGCGCTGGTGATCGGCGACCTGCGCGGCCAGGTCGGCGCGGCGCGCTTGGGCGAGCGCCGCATGTCCGAGCTGATCCAGCGTTACGGTAAAGCGACCGTGCTCGACTGCACCGAGCTCTTGGCGCAGTACACTGAAAGCCGCGTGCGGCGGGCGATCGCCTCTTGGCCGGACGGCGAATCCGAGGGCGAGAGTTTTGTCGATCATGACGGCATCGACCTGAAACGCCCCATTCGCATCCACGTCAAAATCCAAAAACAGGGCGAGAAGCTGTCCTTCGATTTCACCAGCAGCAGCGATCAAACCCAGGGGCCGGCAAATATTCGACCACCGCTGGTGCGCGCCGCTTGCGTTTACTGTCTGGTCGCGCTCATCGATCGCTTTCTACCAATCAATCAAGGTTTGAGCCGCGTGGTCGACGCAACTTTTCGTCCGGGGAGTGTCGTCGACCCGCGCTTTCCCGCGGCCGTCAATACCTATATGCCGACGGCGCTCGCAGTGGCGGAAACGGTTCTGAACGCCCTGGCGTGGTTTGTGCCCGACAAGCGGATTGCCGGCGGCTCGGGCAGCGCCGCGCTCGTGCTCGGGGGGCGCGATCCTCAGAAAGACCGCGCCTTCGTGCATTATGAGATTTTTAGCGGGGGCACGGGCGCTCGTTCCGGAAAAGACGGCGTCTCCGCCACAGCTTTCCATCTGAGTAACTGCAAAACGGCCCCGATCGAGATTATCGAATCGGAGTTTCCCACCCGCGTCGAGCGTTTCGAGATGATCGCCGACTCCGGCGGCGCCGGCCGATGGCGCGGCGGGCTTGGCTTTCTCCGTGACTATCGCATTCTAGCCGATGACGTCCGCTTCTCCATGCGTACCGACAAGCACGCCGTCGCGCCCTTCGGCATTGACGCCGGGCACGCCGGGCGACACGGGGCTTGCCTGGTCAATTTCGCCACCCCTGAGGAAAAAAGCCTTCCCTCGCGGTTTGGCGACCACCGGCTCCGCAAGAATGACGTAGTCAGAGTCGCCCGCCCGGGTGGCGGCGGGCTCGGCGATCCTCTCGGCCGGCCGGTGGACAAAGTCGTCGAAGACGTGCGCCAGGGCTATGTCTCGGTCGAACGAGCAGCCACCGATTATGGCGTCGTGTTCGAATACCTCGGCGACGAGCCGGTCGTCGCCGAGGGAAAAACTCGGGTTCTCCGAGGAAAAATCTGAAAAAACAGTTGGCATTGGTCATTCGCCTCTGCTATATGGGTAGAAAATCTTTTACCCCTTGAAGGAGGAGAAATATGGCAGCAACAAAAAAGAAACGAAAGCCGAACGCGGCGTTCATGAAACCGGTACAGCCCGATGCTACGCTGAGCGCCGTAGTCGGCAACAAGGCGATTCCGCGCACGGAGCTGACAAAAAAACTCTGGGCCTATATCAAAAGGAACGGGCTCCAGGACAAGAAGAAAAAAACCAACATCAACGCCGACGACAAGCTCAAACCCGTATTCGGCGGCAAGAAGACCGTCACCATGTTCGAGATGACCAAGCTGGTCAGCAAACACGTAAAGTAACAGTCTCTTCCGCAGACTTCCCTGGGGCCAAGAGTGTCACCGTTGTACGGGTGCTCTTGGCCTTTTTGTTTCCAGGACGGTTTCTCGGATGCAAAGACCTGGCACCTCCTCTTTCACCCTTCATCGGAAATCTCTCCGGAACCTTTTTGAACCTTTGAACCTTACTTCCTAGTTCTGTATCGGTGTCGTTAAATCCTTTCTTGCGGCTTCATGGTAACGAGAACATCGATATACTCTGCTCTAACTAACTAATCCCCTACTAATATCATCTATATGAAACAGATCCGGCTGCTTGGCAGTTATTGACTTCGGAAATGACTTTCCACTACTGTCTTTTAAATCATGAGATCGGACAGACGAGTATGAGTGAATCTGCATACAAAGGTTTCCGCGAGGAAGAGCTGGAGTTTCAGTACAACCCGCGCGTTTCCGTGCCTGAATATCCCGAGCTGGCGAAGCTGCGAGCGGCGCAGGCGCGCAGGGTGCGCGAGAACGCCAAGTCCTGGCTCAACGTCGCCTACGGCACCTCGTCGCGTGAGATGCTCGATATCTATTCCGCCGACCGGCCCCGGGGACCGGTGCTGGTTTACATTCACGGCGGTTATTGGCGCAGCGGCAGCAAGGAAGACAACTGTAATTTCGTGCCGACATTTACCCGGCGCGGCGCCACGGTTGCGTTGGTCGAATACGATCTTTGTCCTCAGGTCACGATCACTGAGATCGTGCGCCAAACGCGCGCGAGCATCGCCTGGGTTTACCGAAATATCGTGCGTTACGGCGCGAATCCGGAAAAGCTTTTCGTCTCCGGCCATTCGGCCGGGGGACATTTAACTGCGATGGCGCTGGCGTACAACTGGGAACAGGAAGATCTGCCGCGCGATATCATTAAGGGCGCGTTTGCGACCTCGGGTGTGTACGATCTCGATGTCGTGATGCGAATCAGCGTGCAGGAGCAGGTGCGATTGACTCCAGAACTCGTCAGGCTAAACAGCCCTTTTGTCAACCCGCCGCGCGTTGAATGCCCGCTCGTTGTGGCGGTCGGCGGCGATGAACCGAAAGGCTGGCAGCAAATGTCGGAAGACTATTTTCATCACTGCAAGCAGCACGGCATGAAGGTCGAATACCTGGTCGAGCCCGGCGCCAATCACTACACGATGTCGGAGCATTTGCTCGACGACACGCGCCCTCTGACTCAGGCGATGATCAAACAGATGGGACTGTAGCGGCCGAGGCACGAATGGAGTGTTGGAGTATAGGAGTGCTGGGTTTCAACCCATTACTCCAGCACTCCACCACTCCAATCCTCCAAAGCTTTACTTTGAGGGATTCGATCGGCAACCTCTAAACGACTGAAACATCGTAACCCGCGCTGCCCTTCTGCTCGGGCCGGAAGAGATCCCATGATTCAATCCATCGCCGGGTGCGTTCGAAGGCAGCCTCCGGGTAAGGTTCGAAGACGATGCGCTCACCGGGGCCAAAGCGGCGTGTATCGACCATCGGGTGATATCGCGCCGGCAGCTCTCTTAGAAAGTAGTGCTTGTACGGTTCCGGCTCCATGTCGATGTCGTGCTGTGCCCGGCGCAACGCCTCGAAGTACCGCTCGACGTCCTTCAGATCGGCTTCTTCGGTCACCAAATGGCCGATCATGAACGTGGAATCGATGATCTTTTTAAAACCGAGCTGTTCGGCGGCGTAAAACGGCGCGCCGAAGAGGCTTGCCGCCGGCACCTGCCGCTCGACGAGCAGCGCCAGGCGATCGAGCAGCAGACCACCGAAGTGCAATTTGATCTCCTCGCGTCTCAAAAAAGATTCAAGGCCTTGCAATGTCGAATAGTGACTGCCGGAATGATAACCCACCGTCACAGGGACATTGGCTAGATCCTCCGGTTTTTGGATCGGCGAGTCGGGCGCCACAAAAATTCCCGACGGCGACACCGAATAGGCGCGCCCCCACATTTTGCCATGACCCGCCGAGGCCGCCATATTGACCGTCCAATGGCAGGCTGCGCTCAAGTTGCAGCCGCGCCCGCCCTCGATGGACTCGAAGGCACCGCGCTGAATATCACCTGGGCTCGACTCGACGGATTCCACGTCAGCGGTCCAAGTAACAATCGGTTTGACGAGGAATTCGTAATCCAATCCTACGTCTTTGAAATATCCTTTCTCCTC
>JAICHC010000356.1 GCA_025922795.1 Candidatus Binatia bacterium
ACTGCGCGACTTTGATGATTTTGTCTGCCGGCGCCGCACTGTCGATTTTGAATAAATAACCAAGGCCCTGGGCCGCGGCGCAAAAATCCTTGATCGGAAACCTGCCTTTCAAGTCATAGGTCATACGCAACTCCATTTGCAGCTCATTCAAGCCGACGTCTGCTTTCGCAGCCAGTCGTTTGAACTGGCTGAACATGCAAAAGCCGATCGATGCAATGAAGTACTGAAGCGGAGACGGGCCTTTACCGTGTTGTCGTTTGAATTTCTCGTCGTTGCAATAAACCGTGTAGTCTTCAGGCCGCTCGAGTTTGACCAGCGCTTCGTTCAGACGAATGATCGCGCGTTGCTGCAGCACATAGCCGACCATTCCGTCGGACCTATGCTGCCGTTCTTCTTCGTAGACGACCCGAAACTTTCCGAGATCGATGGTTCCGGGAACCGCCGGCATAGTTTACTTTGCGCCGTGCAGTGCCTGGTATATCTTTTCCGCCGTGATCGGCAAACTTTTGATTCTAACGCCGCAGGCATCTTCAACCGCATTGGCGATCGCCGCCGCCGTCGGAATATTGCCGGTTTCACCGATCGGCATGCTGTCATATGGACCGGCTCCATGCGGCTCTTCCGTCACCGAACCTTTAAAAACCGGGGCATCCTTGATCGTCGGGATCTTGTACTCGCCGAAATGAGTCGTCGCGACTTTACCGTCGTTGATGATCACTTCTTCCATCAGCGTGTACCCTATGCCGGTCATACTTGCGCCTTCGATCTGCCCCTGATGCATCAGCGGATTGAGCACTGTACCCGTGTTATGGGTTGAAGTGAATTTCTTGAGCTCGACCTGCCCGGTTTCCGGATCGACTTCAACCTCCGCTACCTGCACGCACATCGAGGCGGCGTGGATCTTGCTCGTGTCATTGAAAGTCGCCTCCACCGTGATCGGCGAGCCCTTGGCTTTGACCAGCTCGCCGTAGGTCAAGCGCCGCTCCATGCGCGGGTGCAACGCAGCCCCTTTCGCCAGCGTGATCTGATCCGCCGGCACGCCCATTTGGCTCGCCGCCGCCTGTTTGATCGCATCGACAGCCTTGAGCGCAGCCTCATAACCGGCGTTGCCGTAGACGCGCGTCGCGCGGCTGCCGCCGACACCGGTGTCCTTCTTGCCCTGCTGCGTGTCCAACTGTTGAATCCGGATTTGGCTGAGAGGAATCTTTAGCTCTTCAGCGACGATTTCGCTCAAGATGGTGTACGTGCCCGCACCTTGATCGGCCATCGCGGAAGAAATCGTAGCAACGCCGTTGCCATCGAGCGAGATCGCAACCGTTCCTATGCCGCCGGCAGGTGTCCATTGCACCAAGGCGACGCCACGGCCGACATTCTTTGGCTTCGGTTTTTGATAGCCGGAGTCTTCCAGCGCTCTCTTAAGCGTCTCGTCGGTTTTGATGTAGCTGTACTCCTCGCCGGTCGGATCGATATCACCGTCGTGCATGAAGTTTTTTTGCCGTAGTTTGATCGGGTCCATGCCTAAGCGTTTCGCGACCAGGTCCATTTGACTTTCATTGGCGAAGAACCCCTGAGGATCGCCCGGCGAGCGCATATGGCCGCAGGGGATCTTGTTCGTATAGACCATGTGCTCTTCGATAAACACATGGGGAATATTATAAGGACCGGCGGAGAGGTGCGGGCCGTTGAGAAAAGCGTTGGGCTTGAACGCACCGTAGGCGCCGCTGTCGAAAATAAAATTCATGTGGTGCGCCACTAACGTGCCGTCGCTCTTCACGCCGGTTTTGACTTGGATGATCGAGGCGTGGCGCGGATTGCCGGCGATGAATTCTTCCTCATAGTCCATCACCAGCTTGACCGGCCGCCCGGCTTTTTTGGAAAGCAGATACACCACCGCAAGATCCATGAAATCGCCTTTGCCGCCAAAGTCGCCGCCGATATAGACAGGATTGAAGTTGAGCTTTTCCTGCGGCAGCTTGAGCGCGTTGGCGACTTGTTCGCGCACGCCGTAGGGCACTTTGCTACACGACCAAAACTCCGCCGAGCCGTCCGGCGCCGTGCTCACCACGCATGAATGAGGTTCGATGTAGCTCTGATGAACGACCGGCGTGGTAAACGTGTTTTCGACGATAATGTCCGCCTGGCGAAAGCCGGTCTCAAGATCGCCTTTGCCCCAAGTCATATAAACAAAATCGTTGGTCGCTCCCGTAAGCGGTTTAGGTAAACCTTTGTAACTCGCCACTTCAGGATGGATGAGCTTCGCGCCCGGCTTGAGCGCTGCGACCGGATCAAGCAACGGCTTGGTTTCTTCATATTCGACTTCAATCAGATTCAGCGCCTCCTCGGCGATAAGCTCGTTGTCCGCCGCCACGGCCGCCACTTTTTCACCGATGAATCGCACTTCGCCATCGGCGAGGATCGGCATGTCATAGAGCCGCCGGCCAATTCTCAAACCGGTGCAGTCTGCTCCGGTGATGACCGCGCACACGCCCGGCAACGCCTCGGCCTTGCTCGTGTCGATCCGCTTAATTTTCCCCGATGCGATCGGGCTGCGCAGTAACTTGCCCCACACCATTCCCGGCGCAGTAATATCAACGGCGTATTTTGCCTCCCCGCTGACTTTCAGTTCTCCTTCAACCCTCGGAGTCGGATTGCCCACCACCTGTTTCGCCGATGCCATCAGAAGACCTCCTGCTGCCAAGGATGTTTTTTGTGAGTTGGGTGCTCCGCTTCGAAGCGCGGCGGCTGAGCCGCGCCGAAGCGGAGTGACGAACTGGCTCCCCGGGAGGGACTCGAACCCCCGACCAATTGGTTAACAGCCAACTGCTCTACCGACTGAGCTACCGGGGAAATTTGATGTTCTTTCACAGCTTATAGATGGATCCATCTCCGACTGAACTGCTGAGCTTGCGCTGGCCCGCCGATCAGCCTTTGGCTAAACCGAAAAAAAAATTCTTAAAGTAGCCTTTTTTTCTAACATACGTGACCAACGAATTCTAGTTTAGCGAAGACCTAAGTTCCTCAGCTCCTCAAGCATTTTGGCGTGGTGGGTGGCCGGCCAGTAAAGACGCCTGCAGGTCGGGCATGAGAAGAATTTTTCCTGGGTTTGAAAGACGTACGGCGGAACAACCGTCGCTAATGTCTCTTTCGGCCTGAGCCGGAGCAGCGTGTTGCAGGCAAGGCAGCGACTCAACAGATTCCCCTCAACAACTTTCAAGCCGCATTCGCCGACGACCTGACGCAGCTGGTCGCGATAATGATCGCTTTCGATGAACAAGCACACCGGGGGTTGCTTGTGCTTCAGTCCACGGTCGCGCGTGAGTATCAGGCGTTCTTCTGCGCGCGCCGCGCGAATCAGGCCATAGCCGCTCAAGTGCTGTCCATAAATTACGTCCTCGCCGATGATACGCAGCCACTTGACCAACCTTCCGAGCATGCGGTCGGCGGCGAATTTCCGCTCGCTTGTTGTCAATAAATCCTCAATTTGATTGATCCGGTCCGGCTAAGCCTTTACCATATATGGCCTACGGCATGCTTGTGAAGCGATCCATCGGTTTGTTCATCGTGCTCTTCTGGTGCGTGATGAATTTTTTGTTCATCCAGCGCCAGATCGACGCTCCCCCTCCCATCATTACGCTCAGTGGAACCGAAAAAATCACCGAGAACATCGTAGAGTGGTGGGGCGTGTTTTACCGCGGCGAAAAGATCGGTTACGCCACCCAAACGATCACGCCCACCCCGAACGGGTACCGGCTCTCCGACCGGTCGGTGTTGAATCTGAACCTGCTCGGCACCGTCCAACCGGCCGCGACTCGTCTGGAAATGGAGGCCAATGAAGAATGGATCCTCGACAAATTCGATTTTGAGCTTCGTTCGGACGAAATTCGCTTTCACGCTCGCGGCGCGGTCGAGAACGGCAATCTCCGATTGGAGATCGATTCGGGGGGGCACAAGTCGGTGCGCGCGCTGAAATTGGCTCAAGCGCCGTATTTACTCGCGGCTCTTAAACCCTACGTTGTGACGCAACAATTGGAGAGCGGTAAGAAATTTCTTTTTTCGACTTTCGATCCCTCAACACTATCGCAGCAAGTCACCACAGTGGTGATTGAAGGCCGGGAGCGCATCCGCGTCGGCGAGCGCATGGAGCCTGCGATCCGGCTGCGTCAAAGTTTTCGTGGCATCTCGGTTATCTCTTGGGTCGACGGCCATGGTCGGACGTTAAGAGAAGAAACGCCCGCCGGTTTGTCGCTCGTGCGCCAAGACGCCCATGAGGCGAGAAACCTTCCCGGGCGCGCAGTCTCGCTTGACATCGTGGCGCAAACCGCTATTCCGCTTGGCGCACCGCTTGATGACGCCCAAGCAAAGGATAGGATCCAGTTCAAATTGGCGGGGGTCAATTTGGCGAATTTCCCTTTGCACGGCGGGCGGCAGAACCTTGTCGATGACCGGCTCGATGTTCGACTTGAAGACCTAAGCCAGCTAGACGCGCCCAATATTCCCGTGCAGGAAGCGCGCC
>JAICHC010000357.1 GCA_025922795.1 Candidatus Binatia bacterium
CGGCCGGCCGATCCAGGAAGTGATTATCGAGATGATCGAAGGCGGGGTTGATTATTCGTTCGAATGCATCGGCAACGTCAACACCATGCGCGCCGCGCTCGAGTCCTGCCACAAAGGCTGGGGCGAGTCGACCATCATCGGCGTCGCCGCCGCCGGCCAGGAGATCAGCACCCGGCCATTCCAGCTCGTCACCGGGCGGGTCTGGCGCGGCACGGCGTTCGGCGGTGTCAAAGGCCGCTCGCAGTTGCCGGGCTATGTCGAAAAATATCTCGGCGGTGAAATCAAAGTCGATCCGATGATCACCCACACGCTGCCGCTGGAACGGATCAATGAAGCCTTCGACTTGATGCACGAAGGCAAGAGCATTCGCTCGGTCGTTACATTCTAAATTCAGTTTGCACGGCCGGCTCGAGCGCTCTCATGCGCTCGCAAAATTCTATTTTTTCCCGGCGTCATGGCGCGAGTCTACCCCGGCCATTTATCTCGAATCCTACGGGAAAACGGCTTGCAGTTTAGGAAATTTCTTTCTATAAGAGAGCCCTAGTAGGTTTTTCCAGCCTGCATTTCAATTCCGCGCGAGAGAAACTGGAGGAAAGAACAGCGATGAACAAGAAGATCAAATTTCGCGTCAACGGCAAGCGCGTCGAGACCGAAGTTCCGACCAATCGGCTTTTGATCGACTGCCTACGCTACGATCTCGGCTTGACCGGAACCAAGGAGGGCTGCAGCGTCGGCGTGTGCGGGGCGTGCACCGTGTTGATGGATGGCGACATGATCAGTTCCTGTTTGACCCTCGCGGTGATGGCCGACGGCCATGATATCACCACGGTTGAAGGGCTGGCGAAGAATGGCGAGCTCAATCCGGTGCAGAAGAGTTTTATCCAGTACGGCGGTTTTCAATGCGGCATCTGTACGCCGGGCCAAGTCGTGGCCGCCACCGCGTTGCTCGCGGAGAATCCCAAGCCCGACGAAGACGAGATCAAAGATTGGATGATGGGCAATCTCTGTCGCTGCACGGGCTACTATAAAATCATCGAATCGATCCAGAAAGCGCACCAGTTCGCCAAATAAGGATGCCGCCATGATACCTTTCGAATACCGCACCCCGAAGAATCTCAAAGAAGTCCATGCGACGCTGAAAGAATTCGGCAGCGATGCCAAACTGATCGCCGGCGGCACGGCGCTGGTCATCATGATGAAGCAGCGGCTCGTGCGCCCGAGTTGTCTAGTTAGTCTGCGGTCGGTGCGGGGCCTGAACGGCATTGAGATCAAAAACGGCGGTATTGCGATCGGCGGCCTGGCCACGCACCGCGCGGTCGAAGGCTCGTCGTTGCTGCGCCGCCGCCTGCCCATGCTTACGGAAACTTATCACCATGTGGCGACCTTGCGCGTGCGAAACATGGCGACGGTTGGCGGCGGTTTGGCCCACGCCGATCCGAACCAGGATCCGCCACCGAGCCTGATCGCCCTCGGCGCGACGGTCAAAGCGACCTCGGCAAACGGTGCCCGGACGATTCCCCTTGACGAATTTTTCAAGGACTATTACGAGACCGTGCTCAATCCGGACGAGATCATCACCGAGGTGATGATACCCAAGCTCGCGCCGAACACCGGCGCGGCCTATATCAAATTTTTACCGCGCACCGCAGATGATTATGCCACCGTGTCGGCCGCCGCGGTGCTTACGCTCGACAAAGCGAACAAGACGATTGCCGATGTGCGCATCGCGCTCGGCAGCGTAGGGGTGACGCCGATTCGCGCCACCGCCGCAGAAGCGTTGCTGCGCGGCCAGCCGGTCAAATCGGAAGCTTTTGCCGCAGCCGGTGAAAAGGCCAAAGAAGCGGTAGACCCGCTCAGCGATTTCCGCGGGTCGGCGGCCTACAAGAAGGACATGGCCGCGGTCTTCGTGCGCCGCGCGCTGGAAAAAGCCCTCGCCGATATCCGCCAACAGGCGCGTGCCAAGGCGGCGCCCAAGCCGGCGAGAAAAAAAGTTGCCAAGAAGAAAGGTAAGAGGCGGTGAAATTTAGTCAGACAGCACAGATCCCGGTCGCGCGCGAGCCGCTGTGGGATTTTTTGATGGACGTTCCCAAGGTGGCCAAGTCGCTGCCCGGAGTCGAATCGGTCAGCAAAATCGACGACACGACGTACGAGGGCGCGCTGGTTGTGCGCGTCGGCCCAATCAAGTTGAATTTGCAAGGCAAGATCATTCTCGAAGAGCAGAATAAAAATGACTGGCGCGCGGCACTGCGCGCCGAAGCGAAGGACCGCATGGCCGCCGGTGCGGTCAGCGGCAAGACCAGTATGACGCTCAAAGAGCTGGGCCCAAGTCAGACCGAGCTTCTGGTCGAAACCGATGTCAATATCCTCGGGAAAATCGGCGAGTTCGGTCAGCCGATCATCCGCAAAAAAGCCGACGCGATGCTGAAAGAGTTCGTCGAGAACATCAAGAAGCAGCTAGCCGGAAAGTAGGTCTCTAAGACGCTCGAGGCGTCCTCCTCACCACCGGACTCTGAATCCAATGTTCGATCCAGCGATCAGCGCAGCGCAAGCAAGCGCTGCTAACGATGGCGCCAGTTGGGCCGTCGTTTTTCGAGAAACGCCGTGACTCCCTCAGCGACATCTTCGGTTTGCAGAAGCTCGCGGCAATAAATCTCTTCGGCGCGTTGCAGCGCTTGATTGAAACTTTGCAGTGAGAGCTCGCGCAGGCCCCGCAAGGTCAAACGCAGCACCGCGCCGCTCTTGTCGAGCAATTCTTGCACCAAAGCCGCAAGATTATTTTCGAACTCCGCCGCCGAGCATACCCGATTGATCAAGCCCATCGTTTGCGCCTCGGCCGCCGAGAAGCGCCGCCCGGTGAGAATCATCTCGGCGGCTCGGTGATAGCCGATCACACCGGCGAATCGCGCCAACGCAACCGGCGGATAACAACCGACAGAAATCTCCGGCGTGGCGAACCAGCTTTCCTCTGATGCGAGAATCAGATCGGCAGAGGTTGCGATCTCTAGGCCGCCGCCGAAACAGACTCCGCGCACCGCTGCGATCGTCACCTGCGGTAAAGCCAACAGCTTTCGAACCACGCCGTGAACGACATCGAGCATCTCGGGAACTTTTTCCGGCGTATGATCACGAATATCGACCCCGGCGGAAAATGCGCGCTCTCCAGCACCGCTCAGCACAACGACATCGACGTCAGATTCCCGGGCGCAAGACGACAGCAGGTCGTCCAGGCGGCGCAGCAGCGAAATATCCAAGACGTTAAGCGGCGGCCGCTCCCAGGTAATCGCGATCAGCCGATCGTTTTTTTCGCATGTGACTGTCATTTCAAGCCAACCTCCGATTCTGCGCCCAACCGATCTTGAGTTGAAGCAAATAAAGCGCACCGGACTAAATTATGCTCATGGCGCGGATAAGCCAAGCGCGGGATTAACCGCCAGCAAAAATTTGACAAAAGCGTCGGCAGCACCTAAACTTACGCTTTACGATGTGTCAAGGAGGGCCTTCATGAAAATCGCGCGCTCATTTGTCATCGGTCTGATGTTTTTAACCGTGCTCGGGAACCGTACGTTATTGGCCGCGCCCGATCAGTATGATGACAGCCAATCGAATCCATTGAGGGTTGCCGCCTATTTGCTTCATCCGATCGGCTGGCTGACGGAGTGGGTTGTGTTTCGGCCGTTTCACTTTCTGGTCAGCGCGACTGAGCCTCAAGAAGCATTCTTCGGCCATCATCCCCATCCGCCAATTTTAGCTGAGCCGCAGCCGTACCATGATTACGGGGTGCCGAAAAAAACGCCGCTCGACCAAACCACCGCCGAGCCGATGACGGCTGCGCCCGCGCCGACCGGGCCCGCCGAAATGGTCAAGATCGTCGAGGTGCCGGTGGAAAAGATCGTCGTCAAGGAAGTGGCTAAAGTCATCGAGACTGAAAAGGTCATGTTTCCTGAGGTTGCGTTTCGTTTTGATTCCGCCGAGCTGACGGATCTCGGCAAGGGCCAAGTCTATTTGGCGGCTCAGCGGTTAAAGGAAAAAACCGACCTCGCCGTGGTCATTGAAGGTCACGCTGACTCGGTCGGCAGCGAAGATTACAATCGCAAATTGGGTGAACGCCGGGCGCAAACGGTGATCAAGGAGCTTGCGTCCCACGGCATCGACCCGAGCCGGATTTCGGGCGCCGGCATCGGCGAAAGGACGCCATTGATCAAGCAAGACACGCAGTGGGCACGCGCCGTCAACCGCCGCGTCGAATTTCAAGTCAAGGGAGCGCGCTGAAGCGTCCCAAGTCACTGCCCCAAGGAGCCCAGCCTGTTTCACCGGCTGGGCTTTTTTTTCGCTGCGGTTGCCGGTCGAATCTCACCGCGGCTTTGCAAAATGAGCTACAAACCACACGATCGTTATTACCAGAAAGCCAAACAGGAAGGGTATCGTTCGCGCGCCGCCTACAAACTGCTCGAACTGCAGCAGCGTTACCGATTGTTGCGGCCCGGCGATGCGGTCGTCGATCTTGGTGCC
>JAICHC010000358.1 GCA_025922795.1 Candidatus Binatia bacterium
ATCTTGACTTGAAGATCTACCGTCGCCGGCAGGATCGAGTGGATCAAACCGATATGACCGTTCAAGTTGCCACTCCTTCGGAATCAGCCGAGAGGTGCAGGTTCGGAAATCGCTCGGCAGCGCTTGAAAACAAGCGCCCCTGCCAAGTGTCGCGCTCTTCGAGGGCCTTGAAGATGGCGTTGTGCACGCCGATCTTATCGACCGACCAAAGCGGCGCCACCGTGATCGCGCGATAGGTTTCGCCCGAGAGCCGGTGCACGATCGTGTTCGGGTTCAAGAGCTCAAGAAAGTCGATGACCAGAGCCACGTATTCGTCGCGCGCAAAAAGCGAAATTTCGCCGAGATGGTACAGTTTTTCGAGTGCGGTGTTTTTAATGACGTGCAAGTTATGCAGCTTGACGCCGTCGACGCCGAGACGGTTGAGCAATTCAGGCGTCCTCAACATTTCCTCGCGGCTCTCACCGGGAAACCCCAGGATAAGATGAGTGCAGATGCGCAAGTTTCGCGCCTTCGCCCGCGTGACCGCATCAATATAGTCGCGTAAGCCATGGCCGCGGTTTATCCAGGCAAGCGTCCGATCGTGCATGGACTCCAATCCGAGCTCGAGCCAGAGATAAGTTTCTTTGGACAGATCGCTAATCAGATCGAGCGTCTCGTTGGGCAGGCAATCCGGCCGCGTCGCAATCGCGAGCCCGACGACACCGGGAAAGTCGAGGGCTTCACGGTAAAGTTTTTCCAGCTTCGAGGTCGCGTCGTAAGTATTCGTGTAACTCTGAAAATAAGCGATGAACCTTTCCGCTCGATGTCGTCTTTGCAGCGCCAGCGCGCCTTGTTCGAGTTGGATCGTTACCGAAGTGCGCGGCCGGTAATCTTGCGGCGTGTGACTCGCGTTGTTGCAATAAATACATCCGCCGACGGCCACTGTGCCGTCCCGGTTCGGGCACGTGAAGTCCAGTCGCAAGCCGATCTTGTAGACGCGCTTGTTGAAAATCTCACGCAGCTCGCGATTGTACGAATTGAAGCGCTTGCCGCGCCAGCGATTTCTTAGAGACATAGGAAAATTCATAATTTGACCAAAAATGGTTAACAAAAAGATCAGTAATACTCAAGGCGCAGTCGACCCTCCCGCGATGATCTGCGTAAAGCGCTCGATCCTCCGCTTTAGCAAGGGCTCTGATCCGGAAGTGACGAATAAATCATGCGCTTTTTACGATTGACCGCATCGCTCGAACTTGACAATAGGGCTGGATTGTCTATATTCAAAGGACCTGACGGCCCGCGCAAAGCGTCGATGAAAATCTCCGTAGACGAGATTCCTCAATCCCCCAAAGAGATAAAATTCTCCGAAAACATTGAGGAACTCAACAATATCTACCGCCGGAGTAAAAACCGGGATTTTGGTTTTCCAGCTTCGTTGGAAGTGGAATTGGTCTACTATCGCTCCGGCTCTGACATTTTTTTCAGCGGCAGTTTCCGCGGTCGCTTTAGCGGGACTTGCGGCCGCTGTTTGGAAGATTACGACTTTCGCTTGGCGAGCCGATTCGATTTCATCTTGACTCCGGACCCGGCGCGTTCGGAACGCGGCGCTGAAGAGTTAAGCCGCGACGACCTCGGCTTGAGTTATTATTCGACCGACGAAATTAATCTGGCACCGTTGATCGCCGAGCAAGTGATGTTGGCGCTACCCACTCGGCCGCTCTGTTCGGAGGATTGCCAGGGGTTGTGCGGAAATTGCGGGGCGAACTTAAATCGCGAATCGTGCAGTTGTACGGGCGCGACTGGCGATCCTCGAATGGCAATTTTTCGCAATCTCAAAGTCGGCCGCTGAGGCACGCATTCCAGTTTAACGAGGTGGCCGCGACAACGCGGAGAAAGAAGATAGGAACGAATCGATGCCCGTACCGAAACGAAGAACTTCCAAGCGAGTCAAAAATCAGCGCCGCTCCCACGATGGCCTGACCAAGCCGCAATGGAGCACCTGTTCCAACTGCGGCGAGACCGTGTTGCCGCATCGCGCCTGCGCGCATTGTGGCTTTTACCGCGGCCGCGCGGTCCTGCAAGTCGAAGAAAGTTAGCAACCTCCCAGCCCCATGCCGAAAATCGCCATCGATGCGATGGGCGGAGACCACGCGCCCCAAGCGGTCATCGAAGGCGCTTTGTTGGCTGTCCAGGACCTCGCGGTCGAACTGGTTTTAGTCGGCGAGCGCGAAAGCATCGAGCGCGAGTTGGCCAAACACCCCGGCGCGCCGAAGTTCGAGATCGTCACCGCCTCCCAAGTGGTGTCGATGCACGAATCTCCCAGCGCGGCTCTGCGCAAAAAAGATTCATCCATCACTGTCGGGTTTGATCTGATGCGGCGCGGCGAAGTCGATGCCTTCGTGAGCGCGGGCAACTCGGGCGCGATGATGGCGATCGGCATGTTCCTCGTCGGCACGCTATCGCAGGTGGCTCGGCCCGCCATCCTGGTCGTTGTGCCGAGCCTCGGGAAGGGCACGGTGATCGTTGATGCTGGTGCCAATGTCGATTGCAAGCCACGCCATCTGGTCCAATTTGGACTGATGGGCGCGATTTATTCCGATCGCGTGCTTGGTGTCTCGCAACCACGAGTCGGCGTTTTGAGTAACGGCGAAGAGGTGAGTAAGGGCAACGATCTTACCAGGGCGGCGAGCGAACAGCTGGCCGCGACATCGGTCAATTACATCGGCTACGTCGAAGGCAGGGATATCTTCAACGGCAAAGTCGATGTCATCGTCTGCGATGGTTTTACCGGGAATATTGCGCTCAAGTCCATGGAGGGTGTGGCGAGTTTCGCCGGCTCCGTGCTAAAAAGCGCATTTCAAAAGAATCTCCCCAGTCGATTGGGCTACCTGCTGAGTCGCAAATCGTTGACCGAAGCGTACCGGCGTTTGGACTACGCGGAATACGGCGGTGCGCCACTGATCGGATTGGATGGCGTGGCGATTGTCGCCCATGGCGGTTCGAGCGCAGTGGCGATCAAAAATGCGATTCGTGCCGCGCGCGACGAGGTCAATCAAGAGATCAATCGCCACATCGCCGAAGCGTTGAGCGAGGCCGACGGCGCCGCCGGCGTCAAGAAGGAAGGATTGCCGCGCAAGTTGTGGGAGCGTTTCAAATCTAAAATCGAGTCGCTGGGTGACAAGGCAGAACCGGGAAGCGGACCGGCGGAGCGGCGCAAAAGTGACGACTAGCCGGGTTGCGTTTGTTTTTCCCGGGCAAGGCTCCCAATACGTCGGCATGGGCAAAGACCTCTGCGCCCAATTTGGCGCCGCAAAGCAGGTCTTCGCCGAGGCCGACGATGCGCTGGGATTTTCGCTAAGTCAACTTTGTTTCAGTGGTCCTGAAAGCGACCTCAAACTAACCGAAAATACCCAGCCGGCGATTCTCGTTGCGTCGATCGCCGCACTGCGAGTGCTCGAGGCTGAAACGGTGGTGCGACCGGCGCTGGTTGCGGGCCATAGCCTCGGCGAATATAGCGCGCTGGTCGCCGTGGGCGCCCTGGACTTTCACGATGCCGTGAAAGTCGTGCGTGCACGCGGTCGATTGATGCAGCAGGTGGTGCCTGCAGAGCACGGTGCCATGGCAGTGCTGTTGGGATTGACCATGGACTCCGTACGCGCGCTTTGCGCCGAGGCGAGCCAGGGTGAGGTGGTATCTCCGGCCAACGATAACGGCGGCGGCCAGATCGTCATTGCCGGAGCTAAGAGCGCCGTTGCGAGGGCGACCGCGTTGGCCAGGCAAGCCGGGGCAAAAAGGGTCTTGGACTTGCCCGTGAGCGCGCCTTTTCACTGCCAGCTCATGCAACCGGCTGCGGACGGTTTGCGGCAGGTCTTGAGCGATATCTCAGTCCGTCCTTTTACCGTCGGTGTCGTCACCAACGTCGAAGCCGAAGTCAATCTCGACGCCGCTCGCGTGAAATCACTTTTGGCCGAACAAGCCGTCCGTCCGGTGCGCTGGGCAGAGTCGGTGCAAAAGCTAGCCGTTTTGGGTTGTCAACGCGCCGTTGAAATCGGTCCCGGTAAGGTTCTCAAGGGATTGATGAAGCGGATCGTGCCAACGATGGAAGTTGCCAACGTCGAAGCGCCGCAGGACTTAGCGAATATCGCGGCGATAGAGTTATGAGTCTGACAGGTCAGATTGCGCTCGTCACTGGCGCCAGCAGGGGAATCGGCAGCGCCATCGGGTTGGCCTTGGGACAAGCCGGCGCCTATGTGATCGTCAACTATCGCGCCAAGAAGGCTGCTGCCGAGGAGTCCTTGGCAGCGATCGTAGCGCAGGGTGGCCAGGGCGAGCTTTGCCAGTTTGATATCGCGGCGGAAGAACAACTCGAGCAAGCGATAAAAAAAATCGTTGACGCCCACAAAAAAGTTGATATTCTCGTCAACAATGCCGGCGTTACCTCCGATAATCTGCTAATCCGGATGAAGCCGGCGGATTGGGACCAAGTCATCGGTACTAATCTCAAGGGTACCGTCCTCTGCACTAAAA
>JAICHC010000359.1 GCA_025922795.1 Candidatus Binatia bacterium
CAAGTCCGAATTCGATCGAAATGTAGCGAAAGCCCGCTCGCAAGGGATTATTCATCTGGGAATGCGCGAGCAATCAACGCTGGAAGCGGATGCGCTTGAAAAAGGAAATCCGGCAGCGAACGGAGGCGTCGTTCGTATCGAAGCATTCCGTTCGAAAGGGGTCATGGCCTATGAAGGGAAATCGTTCGATTTAAAGAGTCAATCAGGTTTGAACGATTTTCGCGACGCACTGACGGGTCCGCCGGATAAAATGCCGAAGGCTCAGGCGCAGAAATTCATCGATACGCTTGCTACTCAGAATAAAGAGACACGGGACGAACTGGCTCAACTCGGATTGTCTCTTTATCGCGCCGGCGAAGGAAAGTTGCCGGTCAACCGGTTGGTGCTTTCAGGTCACGGTGAACCAACCGGTGTGATCAGCGGTGAAACGATGGAAGAGGAATTTAGTTTGGTTGATGTCGATAAACTGGCGAAAGTATTCCCGAAAGGCGCGGAAAAAATCGAGCACGTTGCTGTGGCCGCCTGTTTTTGTGCAGGTTCTGCGAACTTCGAGATGCTTCAGGAAGCTTTTCCGAAACTCCAAAGCGCGTTCGCTTACAGGGATTTTTCTCCGAAAGCTGAAAAAGGTGCTCCGGCTCATCTGGCGAAATGGGAGAGCATGACAGACGGTGAAGATGCATCCAAGATCGACCCGCCTTACCAAAAGACAGCGACATGGAACGTGAAAACATTTTCTACAGGCCGTAGAACGCCTGGGAGTTCGTCTCCAGAATCTTGTGCGCTTGGGCTTTGCTGATCCTGCCTTCGTCCACCCAACTCCGCACTTCGTCGAGCCCGCTCAGGTTCGCGGAGATGTCCGTGTGGCTGTAATCGGTGCCGATCATCAGGCTATCTTCAGTTCCGAACTTCAGTAGCGACTCGACGTCATCAATCGGGTCGATGGTGACGAACAGCCGGTTGGTACGGAACAATTCCGGTTCCAGTTCGAACAGACGAGGTAATCGAGTCTGCTGACCTCGCAGCGACTGGCGCTTTACCGCGCCCAACTGGGAAATCGTGTAAGGAATCCAAGAGGCGCCCGACTCGATCAGACCGAACCGGAGCTTCGGAAACTTGTTCGGTAGTCCGGAGCTCACCAGGGCGGTGAACGAGTACATGATCGGGAAGCCCCGATCCCATTCGTTGCCGGGAAGCGGATGGCCAGTGTGAATACACAGCGGCAGGTCGAGCGCGCTGGCTTCCTCGTAAATTGGAAAAAAGTGTGGGTCGGTCACGTTTCTATTCAAGTCGAAGCCGCGCTTGAAGATGCCGCAGGCGCCCTGCTCTTTCACCCAGCACAGCTCCTCCACCGCTTTTTCGGGCTGCAGCAGCGGCAGCACGGCGGCCCAGCGTAGGCGCCCCTGCGTAGACCCGCATTTCTCGGCGATCCAGCGGTTGTAGGTGGTGGTCAGTGCCCATTCCGCCTCAGCGTTGAGCGTGTTGTAGCGGATGAAAAAAGTCGGGAAGATCACCTGCACATCGACGCCCATCTTATCCATGTGGGCCACGCGTCCCGGCACATCCTGAAGCTCTCGAAACACCCTTGGCGGATGATTCACTTCATCGCGGATGGCGCGGTTCTGCAGCCTGCCTTCAACCACCCAGCAGCGGCTGGTGGTCGCGTTGTAGCCGGCGCGTTTGGCTTCCTCGGGCGGCATCGAAACTGTCACGGGTATGTACTTCGCGTAAGGCGTACCCTCCAACTTCTTCCAGGTTTCTTCGCACTCGTCGACATGCGTATCGGCATCGATCACTGACATGGAATGATCTCCTATTCTCCACAATACATGTCAATAAAATCGTTCAAAGTTCAAGAGTTTCAACGGATCGCCGGGAGCCGCGGGGAGTACCTGAGTTCAAGCCCTTCAAGGCCCGCGGCTACGGACGCAGCGAGTTGACCGATCTGCAGGTCAAACAGATGAGCAGAGACGTAGCTTTGGTGAGTGTCGGCCGGGTCCGACATACGACCAGTGGGGAGGAATTGGAACGGCTGGGGGAAACCTATACGTTTCGGAAAACCGATGACGGTTGGAAGATTGTGGCGGCAATGATCCATGACCCTGGCGCCGTTCTAAAACTGAAGTGAGCAGTGACCATCTGGTGAGTCGAAATCCAGCCGCTTCGGGGCCCTAGAGATCAGCCCCGCAAAGTGACCATTCGGACTCGGCGCGCCCAGGCTTGATCATCAACCCGCCTAGCGTCATCGCGCCGCCCTAAGTACAACTCGCTTCCATCTTCGCTTCGTGCTAGCTTGGGCACGCTTTGCAGTTCTCGCCTCGTCTGAAGCTCGACAGGCCGCGCAAAGAACCCGTTCGGCAAATTTTCTTTTCAATGACTGCGGAAAAATCTCTGGCGCTCTGGACGCCGGCGTTCGGCTTGCTGTGCTGCGCGCAATTTTTTGGTTCCGCCCAACACGCCTTACTGCAACCGACCTTCCCGCTCTATATCATTTCGCTTGGCGGCACACCGATCGAAGTCGGTTTCGTGCTCGCCTGCTTCGCGGTGACGAGCGTCTTCTTTCGTCCGCTCATCGGCGGCTGGGCCGACCGTTGGTCGGAACCGCGGGTCCTCACCTGTGGATTGCTGTTGCTTTCGGCCGCAGTGCTCCTCTGTTTCATTCCCTTCGCCGAAATCACCATGCTTGCCAACGGGCTGCGCGGCATGGGCTGGGCGGCTTTGAGCGCCGGCGGTTATTCCTTGTTGGCGCTCAGCGCGCCGCCGCAGCGCCGCGGCGAGGCTTCGGGTTATTACAGCGGCGTGCAGGCGAGCGGCACGATCCTGCTACCGGCTGTTGCGCTCTGGCTGATCGACGCGCCGTTCGGCGGATTCAATATGGTCTTCCTCGTTGCCATCGGCTTAGCGGCGATCGGGGCGGGCGCCGGATCCGTTCTCTCGACCCATGCGCCGCAACCGGCGCACGACCGCCGTACCGTTCCATCCGATCCGTGGTGGCGCGAAATTCTGAACGTACTGGATCGAGAAATCATCCTCGCCTCGATTTTGTCTTTTGCTTCTCACGTCAGCTTTCCGGCAGTCGCAAGCTTTCTGGTTCTCTACGCCCGGCAAATTTATATCGACAACCTCGGTTGGTTCTTCGTTGCCAGCGGCACGACAAGTCTTCTGGCTCGTCCGTTATTGGGAAAAGTTTCCGATCGAATCGGCCGCCGGCGCGCATTGCTCGCCTGCTTCATTCTTCAAGCCGTGGCGCTGACCTTCCTGGCCTACTCGTCCAATCTTGCCGGCTTGATCATCCCCGGCATGCTCTACATGGTGGGGCTTGCGATGGCGAGTTCGACCACTTTGGCGATCGCCATGGAACAGGCTAAACCCGAGCGCAGAGGCAGAGCCATGGCGACCTTTTCCGTCGCCTTGCCGCTGAGCAATGGCCTCGGCGCGCTGCTCTGCGGCGGTTTGGTTCAGTGGCTAGGATTCTTCTGGATGTATATCGCGGCCGCGGCCTTCGCCGGCGGCGGGCTGCTGATTACGATCGCCAATCGCGCGTATCTGAAATAGAGGCACTGATTCGTCTGTCTACGGATATCACTTGGTCGCGCCGAGACGCCAAGGCGCAAAGAAGAACACGGGCGTGCACAATGATCAGCGACCGTTCCGAAACGATTTGGACGAAGACCTTTATCCTTCTGTGCGCGTCGCAATTACTCGGGTATGCCCAGCACTTCATGCTGGCGCCGGTGCTGCCGCTTTATGTCACACAACTCGGCGGATCGCCTGTCGTTGTCGGCATCGTGCTTGCCTGCTTCGCCGTGGCCAGCGTCATCGTTCGGCCGGTCGTCGGCCATTGGGCCGATCGCTGGAGCGAAGCGGGGGTGATGATCTCCGGTTTGATTTTTCAGGCGACGACGATTTTTCTTTGTTTCATTCCCTTTGTCCCGGCCGCGGCACTAGCCAATGGTTTGCGCGGCATCGGCTGGGCCGGACTCAATACCGGTGGCTATTCGCTGCTCGCGCGTATCGCCCCGGAAGCCAAGCGCGGGGCAGCCTCGGGACTTTATAGCGGCGTGCAGAGCTCGGCACAGATCTTGTTTCCACCCCTCGCACTCTGGCTCCTCTACGCTTCTTTCGGCGGTTATGGCTTGGTGTTCACCGTCACGGCCATATTCTCACTCGCCGGTGCGGTAACCGGGCTCATGATGTCGCCGTCGGCGTCGCGCCCGAAGCAGCTTGAAAGCGCCGGCGATGAGACCCGGTGGTGGCGCGAGATCTTCCGTTTTATCGAACCGGAAATTCTGTTGCCGTCGATACTGCTGTTGTTGCTCAATCTTTCGTTGCCTGCAATCACCAACTTCATCATCCTCTACGCGCGTGAGCTCGATATCGACAATTTCGGCGCCTACTTCGTGGTCATCGGCGCCACCAGTATGTTGGGGCGGCCGCTACTCGGCCGCCTGTCCGATGTCATCGGCCGCCCGCGCTCCATCGCAACCGGCTTTGTCCTTCAGGTG
>JAICHC010000360.1 GCA_025922795.1 Candidatus Binatia bacterium
CAGTGTGGTGTTCGAGAAATTTGCTTGACAGAGTATGTCACTCTGAAGGAGCCGGGCGACGAAAGATCTGCGTTCCGGCGCCGACGGCGAGGCGCGCGTAGCTTACTCTCACTGACAAAAGCAGATCCTCGCCTCTGGCTCAGGATGGGCAGGAAAAGTTCAAGATACTTGACCAGAGACAACAAGGCCGGGGCGGTTTTCCGCCCCGGCCTCAGTGGTGCGAACGATGTGGAAAATTTATATCTTTGGGATGCGGAGCGTTGTTCCAACTCTCAACGAATGTGAATGCCGGATTCCGTTTACCTGGACAATGCGTTGAACCGACGCGCCGTAGCGTTTGGCGATGTCGTAAAGGGTGTCTCCGCGTCTCACCCGGTGGTGCACGACTCGCGTTCGCGCCTTGGGTTCGGGATCGGGGTTGTTTGTAACTACGATAAGTGGTTCGGCGGATTTATCTATCGGCAGTTTCACGACGTAACCGGCCGGTACCACTCGCGTTGATCGGCTGAGCGCGGGGTTCCAACCTAAAAACTCGTCTTGCTTAAGCTTGAATGATTTTGCCAGCGATGCCACCGAGGTGCCGCGGCGGACCTCGACCTCCTTAATCTTGACCGGCGTATCGAGCTGAAGGCCGGGGAAATACCGCTCCACGTTGCTGCCGATTTCGACTGCGGCCAGAAACTCGGCGTAAAAATTCTTCGGCGGAAAACCCCAGCGCGGGTGATTATAGTTTTGGATCAACTCGACCAGATCGTCGGATTCGACCGCCGCCACGGCGCGAGTCATGCCCGCAACGCCGTAATTATAAGACGTGACCGCCAACGGCCAGCTGCCCAAGCTTTCATAAGCTTCCTTTAGATAGGATGCCGCCGCCCGGGAAGATTCCAGGGGGTCTTTTCTTTCGTCGATGCCGCGGCCGATGCGCAGATACTCTCTGCCGGTTCTGGGCATAAACTGCCAGATACCTAATGCTCCCGCCGACGATCGCGCGTTAATCTCATAGGAGGACTCCACGATCGGCAGAAACGTGAGTTCAGGCGGCAAGCCGCGCTCCTGAAAAATCTGCCTGAGTTGATCTAGATACCGTCCGGAGCGTTTGATGCCGGCGGCGGTTCTCTCTTTTATGCCGCGCTGCGCTTTGACGCGCTGGATATCAACGCCGTGAGCGGCAGCAATACGCCCGCGCTCGGCATCGATATATTCATCGGACCGGCGATCCTCGCCGACCTCCGTCACTTCGTAGATCTTGCTCATGTCGAGCGGATCGAAATAAATCAACTGCGCAAGGCTGTATTCGCTAAAAACTTTTTTCCAGAATTCGACGGACGCTTCGAGCCCCGCAGGGATCGGAAACGAAGAAGCCTGAGGATCGAGATTCGCGGGATCGCTGTCAGCTCTCACGCTGGCGGATGAGAAAAGCAGCAAGCTAAAGCAAAGCGTGATGAACCAACGTCGTGCAGTCGGCATCTGCCACCTCCATCAAAATGCGACCTAAACCCAGCAACCGTCGTGCCACTTATTGCCGAGGTCGCGATGCCGCATTCTAAAGACATTTTTTGTCAGAAACAAACCCAATTCAGCTTTCGGGAAGACAAATTTTGATCCGCGGGTCCGCCCGATTTACCGCCTTGGCACGGGCGGCCAGGGCATTGGTCGTTATTGTCAATTACCGTGTCGGATTTGACCGTGATGTCACTCGTGGTTATAGTGCTGCGAAATTCGTCGGGCCAAATCGCGGAAAGGAAAGTCGTTGGATCCCTTGACAGTGCTTTTGCTTGCCGAAGCGGCGCTGCGAGTCATTCTGGGATGGCGCATGTTGATCAGCGGGCTGAGCAACGTGCGCCGTTGGCCCAATCCCGTCAATACCGCAAGCATTCTGTTCCCCAAAGGCGCTACTTTCTTCGGTTCCGTCGCGACATTTTTAATGGTCGTCGGCGGTTTTGGCCTGGCGGCAGGGATCCAAACGCCGATCTCCGCGGTGATGATCATCATTTTTTTGCTGCCGACGTTCGCGCTTCACCGGCATTGGCTCAAAGTCCTGCCGACGATGGCGCAGGTGGTGAAAAGCACGATCGCAGACGAGAAGGCGCAGAATTATTTCCGATCCTTCGACCGGCAAGCCTATCACGCTCATGAGGTCGGGCTGCGCGACAATCTAGTGTTTGTTGCCGCTGCCGTCTACTTCGCCGTGCGGGGAAGCTCGGGTTTTGGCGTAGATAACTGGTTGAGCGATTCCGTGATCAGGATGTTTTGAATAAAGCCGTGTGCTGAGTCACGAGAGCGGAGACCAAGATCACCTGATGGGCTCGATATTTACACAATCACAGACCGCCGACGAAGCGGCCGGGATTGAGTAACGCATCGGGATCAAACTGCTGCTTGATCTCGCGCATCAGCGAAAGCGTCGGCCCTGACTCGCCCCAGACATTGATGCCGCGTTTCAAAGCGGAGGGGGCGGCAAAGACGATGGCATGCCCACGGCGTTCACGCGCCATCACCGTCAACTGCGCAAACTGATCGAGCGACGTTTTCCGGATCGCGCAGGCGCACCAGATGGTCCCCATTGTCATGTCTCCGACGATTGCCGTGCTCTCCCATCCCTCAATCTTGGTGACCAGATCAAGAACTTCGGCGCGCGGGATCGTAACCCGGCACATCAACTGATTGAGCTGAAGTGGAAAATCGCGCAGAGCGCTCCAAAATTCGTTGTGCTTCTCGCCTGTCAGAATTTCGCGGTTTATGCCGCTACGTGTGGCCATGGTCTCGAGCTCGATAAGCTGGCGCCGGACGCTTTCATCAAAGCCTTCGCACCAGATGCCGATCCGCCATTTCCTCGGTGCGCTGGCGCGCAAAAGAAAAATCGCCGATGGAGCCAAGGGTGAACGGAGGAGTTCCTCGTGAAAATGCTCTAACTGCCTTAGGTCGCCGAGGCCAACAACTGTCGCGGCGTGTTCGGCCATCGGCGCCACTCTCAAGGTTACTTCGGAGATGATCCCCAAGGTGCCGAGCGAGCCAGCGAAGAGCTTGCACATGTCGTAGCCGGCGACATTTTTAACCACTTTGCCGCCCGCCTTGATTTGCTCGCCGCTGGCGAGAATCACTTTCATGCCGATCACCAGGTCGCGCACACTGCCGTAGCAGCCGCGCCGGGGCCCATTCAAGTTTGCGGCGACGATGCCGCCGATCGATGCGCACTCGGGAAGCGGGGGGTCGATGGGCACGAATTGCTTGTGCGCCGCGATTGCAGTTTGCAGAGCATTCAACGTCGTGCCGCACTGCGCGCTAACGGTTAAGTTGGCAGAGTCATGCTCGATCACACGGTTCAGCCGGTTGAGTTTGACAACGATGTCGGCACGACGGGGTGGATTACCCAGTGCCAGCGCCGTGCCGCCGCCCCAGGGTATCACCGTTGCGTGCGCCTCGCTGCAAAGCCGGAGGGTCGCACCGACTTGCTCGACCGATTCCGGCGCGACCACCAGACGCGGTGTTATACCGTCGATCCGGTGCGACTCGAGCGAGTCAGGCTCGGCGGTGACTGCGTCCGGACCTACAGCCGACCGCAAGCCTTGCATCAACGGGTCAATGGTTTGCAGCATCACGGAGTGCTGATTGCTTTGCCATAGGCGCGGTCGAGGAGATCCATGAGATGATACACGTCGAGACTGGGACCGAATCGAGCCGCGCCGGAACGGAGCTGCAGCATGCACCCGGGGTTGGGTGCAACGATCGCTTCGCCGCCTGTGGCCGCCACCGCCTGCATTTTCTCCTTCAGCAGGTGTTGCGACATGCCCGAATGCGTCAGATTGTAAATACCCGCGCTGCCGCAGCAGCGATCGGCGCCCTCCATCTCGACCAGTTTCAGACCGGGAATCGACTGCAGTAATTGCCGCGGCTGGCTACGAATGCGCTGGCCGTGGGCGAGGTGACAAGGATCCTGATAGGTGAGCGTCATTTCAAGCCGGCCAAGTTCGCCGACCAGGCCCAGATCCGCGAGAAATTCTCCGGCGTCTCGGACCATCGAGCTGAAACGCTCGGCTTTGTCTCGATACGCCGGGTCGTCGCGCAACAAATGGTTGTACTCTTTCATGGTCGCGCCGCAGCCGGCGGCGTTGACGATGACGGTATCCACATCGGCATCGAGAAACGCATCGATGTTGCGCCGGGCCATTTGCTTGGCTGCCGCGGTCTCGCCGTTATGAACATTAAGAGCGCCGCAGCAGTTTTGCCGGCGCGGAAAAATGACGTCGCATCCGTTGCGCCGCAGTACCCGGACGGTCGCTTCGTTGACGGCGCCGAAAAGTAAGGGCATGACGCAGCCGTCGAGCATCGCGACCTTGGCGCGTCGCGGGCCGACGGCCGGCGCGATCCCCGCAGGCTGTTTGAAAGACTGCGGCGGGATTGCCGGCATCAATTCCTCCATCGCGCGGAGTTTCTTCGGCAAAAACGATTTCAGTAGACGTTGCAGGCCGCTGCGTTGGTACAAGCGCAAGAGCGCG
>JAICHC010000361.1 GCA_025922795.1 Candidatus Binatia bacterium
GAAACTTCCTTGCACAGCGAAGCAGGTAACCGACCAACATCGCCGCCGGCAAATCCTTACTCTACGCGATTCGTCGCCGCAGTTAGACCGGGTCGTGTTCGAAATTAAACCGAAGAGTTAAGGTCAGCCGTGGCTCAGAACGAACACCCCGAAGACGATCAGCGCGGCGGCCACTCCGTCACGCAAGGTGACAACCTCGACGCCTCTTAAAGTGAAGCGAGCCAGCGCAAAGGTAATCAGCGGGGAGATCCGCCAGATCGGCGACAGCAGCGCCGCGGGCCCATAGCCCAACGCGAAAAAGGTGAAGAGCGAGCCGAATGCTTCGGTCGCGCCGGAAAGCGTCAGAAGCATCAAAGCCTTTGCCGGCATCCGCTCCCATTTCGGTTTCAACCCCATGAATTTGCCTAGAAAAATCATGAAGACCAAAGCTGTGGTCTGGGTGATCAGGGCTCCCAGCACAGGCACATTAGCCGCGTCCATTCCGATCTTTTTGAAGATCGGATTGATACCGAAACACATGGCCGCGATCAGCGGAAATAAGTAATATTGCAATCGATCGACGCTGCGCCCGCCGCTCTCTTTGGTTTGCGTCAGCACGGCGATGCCCAGGATGATGGCGAGAATACCAGTGACGATAAAGCCGTTCACGTCTTCACCGAGAAAACCCATGGCCAGAATCGCCGTTAGAAGCGGCGAGCTATTTTTAACCGAAGTAGCCTTGGATGCGCCGACTTTATCGATGCCCCGGTAATAGAAGACCTTGCCAAAGCTGGCCCCGACAGCGCCGGCGAGAAAAAAAGCCCAGAACGCCTGGCCGGTAAAATCCACCGCGCTGATCTCGCCCTGGTGGGCAGCCAAGCCGGCGAGCAGAGCCACCGCGACATGCTGTTCGACGACCGTGGCATTGCTCACGTTGGTATACTTGATGGCGCGTTTGAGCAGTAGTGGGGTCAGCCCCCACAGAAAACCCGCCAACAGCGCATAAGCGACGCCGGTTTGCAATTCCGCGCTCACCGCAAAAAACCTCGCCGCTATTTGGCTTGTTGGTCGGACATTTTCTTCTGGGTATCATCCACGCCCTTTTGCATTCCTTCCATCATTGCTTTTTCTTTTTGCATGCCCTGCTGAATCACCTTTTGCGCTTCTTGCGCTCTATCGGCGGACTCCTGTTTGTCGCCGCAACCCGTGACAGCGAAAGCTACCGCCAGAGCCAGATAAATCCTCGCGACGTTTTTCATGGTTCACCTCGGCGTAGTTTTTTCATCCATTCTAGTTAACAGAAAAACGAGCGAGCTGGCAATCGAGCCGGTTCGTGTTGGATTTGCGCTTTTCTTTCGTCCGTCGTTTGTTATCCTGTGCGGGTATGCTCGGCCGATTTTTTGCGGCACTCGTGACTTTCCTCCTGCTCTTCCACTCAGTGGGAGAGGTTTTTTCGCAACGCGATAAAAAGGCGACGGTTGGTAGGACTCTCGCCGTCACGGATGCAGGAACATGGAGAACGATTCAAAAAGGTCTGGAGTTTCGTAGGATCGTCATGGAGCGTTCGGAACCTGGCTATGAGGTCGAGTTCAAGCTGCTTCGCGTTGACAGTCAAATCATCGTCCCGCGGGTCCTTTCGGCGGACAGTTTTCAATTGAAATCGGCAAACGCAAAAACGTTTGCCGAGAAAGCCGGCGCCATCGCGGCCATCAACGCCAACTATTTCGATGAAAAAGGCCGCCCGCTCGCCTATCTGAAGACGGCCGATAGGGAAATCAACCGTGTTATATCCAAACATCGCCTTTACACCGGCGTCTTCGGCGTGGGTGAGTCGGGACCCTTCGTCACGCATCGCGACGAATTTGAGCCGGGACAAGCGAGTGCCGCGCTGCAGTCGGGCCCGCTGTTGCTACATCACAGCGCACCCGTTGAAATCATGAGCGGACCGGGGCGTTATGCGCGCCGCAGCATCATCGGAACGGATAAAGAACGCCGCGTTCTCATCGGTGTCACCGATGGCGTGATCGGCGGGCTCAGCTTTGCCGAGTTACAAGAACTCTTTACTCAGCCCAAATGGCAACTGAATGCTGTGGAATTGTTGAATCTCGACGGCGGCGGCTCGGCACAACTTTACGTCAAGTCAGGCAAGTTCGAAGAATGGCTGCCGGGTACGGCCGAAGTCCCGGTGGCCATCGGTTTCTTTTATAGAAAAAATTGAATACGGCCTCGCGCAATTCTCCCGGATTATTCGAGCGACAACAAGGCAACGCGGCTCCAATCAAGGCCCACGGCCGGCAGAACGCCAAAGTAAACCGTGCCGGCTGCCGCGAGCGCGATCGTGATGTAGGTATAAGGGTTTTGGCGAAAACTTTTGCCTTTGCTGCCGCCCTCTTCCATGTACATGGCAACGATCACACGTAAATAATAGATCACCGACAATAGACTATTGAGCACGGCAATGACCGCTAGTGTCATTTGGCCGGAGAGCACTGCAGCCCTGAATAGAAAAAATTTTCCGGTAAAACCAGCGAGCGGCGGGAATCCGGCGAGCGACAGCATAAAAAGCGACATGGCCACGCCTATGAACGGCCGCTTGAAACCCAAACCGCCAAAGTCATGATAGCTCTCGCGCGGCTCATCCCCTTCGGCAAGGCAACTGAGCACGGCGAAGGCACCGATGGTCATGAAGGCGTACGTCACGATATAGAACAACAGCGGCCAGCCGCCCCACTCCTCGCCGACAACAACCGCGATCAGCAGATAACCGGCATGGGCAATACTCGAATACGCAAGCATGCGCTTCACGCTGTTTTGGCCAATGGCCAACAAATTTCCCAAAGTCATCGTCGCGATAGCGATAATCCAGAGTGGAAAACTCCAGTCGCTGTCCAGCGGCGACAGCTTGTGCATTAGGATTCGGGTCCAGGCAGCGAAGGCGGCCGCTTTCACGGCAACGGACATAAAGCCGGTGACCGGCGTCGGCGCACCATCGTAGACATCCGGAACCCAAAAGTGAAAGGGCACGGCGCCCACCTTGAAAGCAAAGCCGACCAGCAAAAGGAATCCACCGCCGACCAAATAAAGTGGCCACTCGCTCGGCTGTTCGAGCAAATAATCGGCGATTAAATCGAGGTTCGTCGAGCCGGTGGCGCCGTAAATCAACGCAATGCCGTAAAGCAGAAACCCTGTGGCGAAGGCGCCCATGATAAAATATTTCATCGCGGCCTCGCTCGACCGGGCGCTGCTGCGCCACATGCCGGTCAACACATAAACCGCGACCGACATCGTTTCCAGGGCGAGGAAGAAAACCAGCAGATCATTGGCGGCGGCCATGAGCATCATGCCTACGGTCGCGAAAAGAATTAGCGCGTAAAATTCACCCTCGGCGATCGCTGTCTGCCGGACGTAGTGAATCGACGAGAGAATCGTCAGCGCGGCCACCAACAGAAAAATAAGCGAGAAAAACAGCGCAAAGTTATCCAGTATCACGCTGTCGTTAAACGCGCTTTCCTGCGCGCCCCACAGAGCGACCGACTCGACGGCGGCAAGACCGATACCGATCTGGCTGATTAATGCCAGGAAACCTTTAGGTTTGTGGTCCTCGATGAAGAGATCGCGCAAAAGGACAACTAGCGCGGTAAGCAGCACTTGAATTGCCGGGAGCAGCGGCAAAAGATTAGTGTCCATTTTACTTAGACTCTCCGGCGCTCGCCGGCATAGCGGTAGCGGGTGCCGGCGAAACAACGGAGATTCTTTTCAACGTCAGCTCGATAGCCGGTCCCATGCGCTGTAAAAACGGCTGCGGATAAACGCCCATCAGGACAATCAGGAGCAAAATCGGCGCAAGCAGAAAGAGCTCACGGGCACTTAAATCTTTCAGTTTTGCGTTGGCCGCATTTGTCAGTGGGCCGAAAGTGACCCGGCGGTACATCCAGAGCATGTAAACGGCGCCGAGAATGACGCCTGTGGCCGCCGCGGCGGTCCAGAGCGGTGTCACCCGAAAAGCGCCGAGCAAAATCAGAAACTCGCCGACGAATCCGTTGAGGCCGGGCAAACCGATGGAAGCAAACATCACCACCAGAAAAATCCCCGAAAACAACGGTACCTGTTTCCATAGACCGCCGAAATCATCGATCATGCGCGTGTGGCGCCGATCGTAGATCATGCCGACCAGAAGAAACAGCGCGCCGGTGGAAAGACCATGGCTGACCATTTGAAAAATCGCGCCCTGCACGCCCTGCAAGTTGAACGCGAAGAGGCCGAGCATGACAAAACCTAAATGGCTCACGGACGAGTAAGCGACCAGTTTTTTTATGTCGCTTTGCATCATCGCAACCATCGCGCCATAGACAATGCCGATGACCGATAGAGCGACGATGATCGGCGCCGCCGCCAATGCCGCGTCGGGAAAAAGCGGCATGGCGAAACGTAAAAATCCGTAGGTGCCGAGCTTGAGCAAGACTCCGGCAAGAATCACCGAGCCGGCAGTCGGCGCCTCGACGTGGGCATCGGGC
>JAICHC010000362.1 GCA_025922795.1 Candidatus Binatia bacterium
ATTCAGCCCACCCGGCGCGACGCCGAAGGACGATTGCGCTTGGGAGACATCATCGTTGCCATCGACGGCAAGAAAGTTACCACGTCTAACGATCTGTTTCTGCTGCTGGAAAAATACCAGATCGGCGATGCCGTCACGGTCTCGATGCTGCGGGACGGGAAGACCATTCAGGCGAAGGTTACCCTGGAGGCGCTGAGCTAGGGATTGCAGAGGCGGTCGCTGGTTGGTGCTTTCCTAGTCAGACTTTTTCCAGTAGATCCCGGGCGCTCGACTGATTCTCGTCACGTTCGTAGGCCGCGATGATCTCCTGCACCAGGTGGTGGCGCGCGACATCCTTTTCCGTAAACGCCACGAATCGAATACCATGGACCCCTCTGAGAATGCGCGAGGCTTCTTTCAACCCGGAAAGCTTTCCGGCGGGCAAATCGATCTGCGTGGCGTCTCCGGTGATCACGGCCTTTGAGCCATAGCCGAGCCGGGTCAAAAACATTTTCATCTGTTCCGGCGTCGTGTTTTGCGCTTCGTCGAGAATCACAAACGAATCGTTCAACGTTCTGCCGCGCATGAACGCCAGCGGCGCCACTTCGATAGTGCCGCGCTCGACCATCTTGCGCGCGCGGTCGAAGTCGACCATGTCGTGGAGCGCGTCGTACAGGGGCCGCAAATAAGGATTGACCTTCTCCGCGAGATCGCCCGGCAAGAAACCAAGTTTTTCTCCCGCTTCGACTGCGGGCCGGGTGAGGATAATGCGCACGTAATTGTTCTTCATCAGCTCGGCGACCGCCATTGCCATCGCCAGATAGGTTTTGCCGGTGCCCGCCGGGCCGATGCCGAAGACGATGTCATGACGGCGGATTGCATCGATGTAGGCCTTTTGCGCGATGCTCTTCGGCGTGATCGTCCGCTTGTGCGCCGAAATATAGATCGTGTCGAGAAAAATGTCCTGCAGGCGCGCGCGCGAGTCGCCGCTGAGGATGCGGATCGCATAATCGACATCACTGGCATAAACCGGGTAGCCCTTTTCCAACAGCCCGTAGAGCTGGCGAAGAATTTGGCTGGTCAGCTCGACCTGGAGGGGATCGCCTTCGATCTCCAACCCCGAGCCGCGCACGCGTATTTTCACCTGCAGCGTGTGCTGGAGAATTTTCACGTGCTGGTCGTGTTGTCCCAAGAGGTCGCGGAAGAGCCGGGGGTCGTGGAACTCGAGAAAGTTAACGCCCACCTCGGTGACCACGCCGGCGCTCTGTTGTTTTTCGTCTTTCACTCGCGTTCTCCCATGAGTTGAACGGTGATTTCACGCGTGCGCGCGCGATTGTCAAAGTCAAGCATGACGATTTGCTGCCAGGTGCCGAGACAGAGTCGGCCGTGCTCAATTGGAATGGCAAGCGATGGCCCGAACAGGGAGGCGCGTAGGTGAGAAAAACCGTTATCGTCCCCCCATCGATCGTCGTGATGATAGCGCCGGTCGGAGGGAATGATCTTCTCGACAAACTCCTTTAGGTCCTGGATCAGCCCCGGCTCGTGCTCGATCGTGGTCAGAGCCGCGGTCGAACCCGACACGAACAGAATGGCAACGCCATTGTTAATCTTTTCTTTTTCGAGCTGCTGGCGGACTTTGGCGGTGATATCGATGATGTCGCAGAACCCCGCGGTCTTTTCGGTTATTTTTTTAGCGCGAATCGTCAGCACTCCAAGGCTCTCAAACACCGCCACAGAGGTTCCGACTTAGCGACACGAGCTGCACTTTCCCTGCAATCGGTGGAGGGGCGGTTTCAAATTCTCGATTCATTTTCCCTGGCGAATCAGTTCTTCGGCCCGTTTGAGCGCAGCGTCGATCTTACCGGGTTCCTTGCCGCCTGCTTGGGCGAAGTCGGGCCGGCCGCCGCCGCCACCGCCAACCATGCTGGCAAGCTCTTTGATGATATTTCCCGCGTGGTACTGTCGCGTCAGCTCCTTGCCAACTGAAGCAACCAGGTTGACGTTGGCTTGTCCCGCGCTGGCCAGCACAATCACCGCTGTGCCGAGCTTTTCTTTAAGTTGGTCGGCGATATCACGGAGCTGTTTGGCGTCCGCGCCATCCACCTGACTGACTAAAAACTTGGTGCCGTTTACGGAACTTTGCTTGCGAAGCAGCTCAGGAATCTGATCTTTCTGAAACTCGCCGCGCAGTTTCTCGATTTCCCGCTCGAGCTCCTTCTGGCGCTCCAAAAGTTTTTGAACTTTCTCGACTGCGTCATCGGCGCTGCCGCGTACTAAATTGCCGATTTGTCTCAGCCGCTGTTCATAATTGTGAATCAGATCCAGCGCGCCCTGTCCGGTAAAGGCCTCCACCCGCCGGACTCCGGCGGCGACGCCGCCTTCCGAGTGGAGCTTAAATATTCCAATCTCTCCCGACGCGCGCACGTGAGTGCCGCCGCAAAGCTCGGTAGAAAAATCGCCGATCTTCACCACGCGAACGCGATCGCCGTATTTGTCGCCGAAAAACGCAAGAGCGCCGTGGCGGATCGCCTCGTCGTAGCTCACCTCTTGAATGGAGACGCCAGCATCCTCGCGAATATGCTGGTTTATGCTTGTCTCGATGATCTCGAGTTGTTCATCCGCAATAGCGCCGCCGTGGTTGAAGTCGAAGCGCAACCTTTCGGGAGTCACCAACGAACCCGCCTGACGGACATGAGGGCCCAATTGCCGGCGCAATACTGAATGCAGAATGTGAGTCGCTGAGTGGTTCAGCTTGGTTTTCTGGCGATGTTTTGGATCGACGGCTAATTGGACCTTGTCGCCGACTTGCACCCGGCCTTGTTTGACTCTGGAGCGATGGGCGGTGAGTTGGGGCGTAGGATGCTGCGTGTCGATCACCTCGATGATGTCGCCGCGCGCGGTCGTGATCGTGCCGCGGTCGCCGATCTGGCCGCCCGATTCGCCGTAGAAAGGCGTTTCGGCGGTGAGGATCTCGATCTCATCTCCTTCGACGGCTTCGTTTCGGCCAGAACCGTTTGCGTAAATAGCCAGGACCGTCGACTCTCCTTCGAGCCGGTCGTAACCGATGAAACAGACTGGCCGATCGAGCTGAATACCGGTTTCCATACTGGCGATTTCGCGCGCCTCTCGTCCGCGCGCTCGCTGCTGCTGCATGAGCTTCTCGAAACCGGCCGGGTCGACGGCCATGCCTTCGCCGCGCAAAATATCTTCGGTGAGATCGAGCGGAAAACCGAAGGTGTCGTAGAGTCGAAAAGCGACCTCGCCGGACAAAACCTGCTGGTTCTCGGCTTTAAGTTTCGCGGTTGCGTCTTCGAGCAGCACCAGACCCTTCTCCAAGGTCTCGCCGAAGCGCTCTTCCTCCGCCCGCATAACTTCCCGGATACGCTGCTCTTCGGCACGCAATTCGGGATAGGCATCGCCCATTACAGCCGCGACGGTTTGGGCGACTTCATACAAGAACGGCTGATCGAGTCCGATCAATCGTCCATGCCGCGCAGCCCGGCGCAGCAGCCGGCGCAAAACATAGCCCCGCCCATCGTTGCTCGGCATCACGCCGTCGGCAATCAAAAAACTAACCGCGCGCGCATGATCGTCGATCACACGAAACGAGATATCCGCCACCGGATCTATTCCGTACTTCTTGCCAGTGAGTCGCTCAGTCGTGGCTGTCAGAGCACGCATGCAGTCGATGTCGTAGTTGGATAACACGTTTTGCAGAACGGCGGTGATGCGCTCGAGCCCCATGCCGGTATCGACATGCTTTGACGGCAGCTCTTCAAGCTCGCGATTTTCTTTGCGGTTGTACTGGATGAAAACCAGGTTCCACAACTCGATATAGCGGGCGCAATCGCCATTGACGCGGCACTCGTGTTCCGGCATGTTCCGCTTATCGCATGCCGCCGGCCCTCGGTCGAGATGAATTTCGCTGCAAGGGCCGCAGGGACCGGTCTCGCCCATCTCCCAGAAATTTTCTTTGGCGCCGAAACGGCTGACTCGCTCGGGCGGCAGGCCGCTGATTTTGTACCAGAGCCTTTCGGCTTCATCGTCATCGAGGTAAACGGTGGCGTAGAGCTTGTCCTTCGGTAGACCCCACTCCTCGGTTAAAAGTTGCCAGGCCCATTCGATTGCTTCGGCTTTGTAGTAGTCGCCGAAGGACCAGTTGCCGAGCATTTCAAAAAAAGTATGGTGATAAGTGTCGCGGCCGACGGCTTCGAGGTCGTTGTGTTTGCCGCTGATGCGTAGACACTTTTGCGCACTGGCGGCGCGCACATAGGGAAGCCGTTCTTGGCCGAGAAAAACGTTCTTGAATTGCACCATGCCAGCGTTGGTGAACAGCAGAGTCGGATCTTTGTCCGGCACCAGCGAGGAACTGCGCACGATGGCATGGCCCTGCTTGGCGAAGAAATCCAAAAAAGCCTTACGAATTTGATTTCCCGTAATCATCCGCTGCGTCAGTCGTCTTCTATGGAATATCGTAGCAAATTAAAAATCA
>JAICHC010000363.1 GCA_025922795.1 Candidatus Binatia bacterium
ATCCAGGCTAATTGGGGCGGAGATAAATCTGGATTCCCGCGTGCGCGGGAATGACGAGTCAGCGGGAAAAACGTGGCGAGGGGAATTCCCCTATTTTCATCTTCTGTAGGCGAGCGTAAGCTCATGAATCACTTCGTGGTGGTAATACACCGGATAAAGCACCAACAGCCTGAGACACTACACTAGGCTAGTGAAAAAAGATTCAGAGTCTTCGTTACCGCGATTGCATCAAGGTTTTTGGACCATTTGCCAGAAATACCCGGCGGCTCGCGTCACTTCAGTACGGCCGACAAAAGCGAGCCACTGTCTATTCGCTGCGGCCGGTCTCTACATTTTAGAGCCGGCATGATCAGCTTCTAACGTGCGGATGGCGGGTATGAGCCAGGCAACGATCACGGTTAGGACGATGACGATCGCTCCCATGATTGCGACGGTCAATGGCGCGCCGATGAAGTGCGCGGTCGTCCCGGCAAATAGCGCGCCAAGAGGCATGAACCCGCGGTCGAGCATATAAAGACTCAAAACCCGGCCGCGCAGCTCATCGGGCACGATCATTTGCAGCATCGTGGCGGTGCTGGCGAGAAAGAACATTTGAAAGATGCCGACGAGCACCAACATGAAAAGCGCCAGAGGAAACCAGGTGATTTGGGAAAAGATGACGAGGAGGGCGCCGAGCACGACAATGCTGCCAACCAGCAGCAAGCCTTGTCGCTCGATGCAGCTGCCGAGCGACGCGAGAGTCAGCACCGCGATCACCGCTCCGATGCCGGGCGCGGCCATCAATAAACCCAAGCCTTCAGGGCCGGTCTGAAGCACGTCTTTCTGAAACACCGGCATCAGGGTTTGATAGGGCACGGCGAAAATACGCGGCACGTAGGCGAGCGTCATTAACGCCAGAACGGCAGGAGTCGACCAGACGTAAGAGAAGCCTTCCTTTAAATTGACGAGCGCGGATCGGCGCTTGCTCTCGGCGTGGTGGGGCGGGATGTGCATCCAGTAAACCATCGCCAACACGCCGCTGTAGGCGATGGCCTGGACAAAGAAATTCTCGGCCGGGCCGAACCAGGCGATCAGCGCGCCGCCCAGAGCCGGGCCGATGACTTTCATCAAATTAAATCCGCCGGAATTCAGGGCCACGGCATTCGCGAGATTTTCTTTTGGAACCACGCTCGGGATCATGCTCATGCGAACCGGTTCGGTGATCGTCCAGGCAACTCCGGTGATCAGCGTGAAAAGAAAGATATGCCAGACGTGCAGGAACGGCGACGCGACCAGCGCACCCATGAGCAGGGCGGTGATGATCAATATCCATTGGGTACGCAATAGTAATCTGCGCCGGTCCATGCGGTCAGCGGCGACGCCCGCTAACGGACCGGTGACCAGGAAAGGCAAGGCGCGGAGGCCGTTGAGCGCGCCCAGAAGCATGGAATTCCCCGTCAGGTCGTAGAGAAGCCAGCCCAAAGTGACCTGCTGAACCCATTGCCCGGCGCTCATCATCAGAGTACCGAACCAAAGATAACGATAGTCTAAATGGCGGAGGGAGGCGAAAGTCTGAAAACGAAAACGCTGACGGGAGGACTCAATGGGCGTTTCAACCGCTGGCGATAGATGTTCTTCCAACTGATCCGCTTTCTCGGGCAGAGACGATGCAATAACTTTTTTAGCTGTATCAGGATTCAGCAGGGGTTGCTACAAAGCACCACGTCGAAGAGATCGGCCATCGGTGCGAAACGCGGCAACAGATTTCTACTTCAATTTTTTGGAAATCCTGTTCGGCTGCGACAATGCGTCGTCGCATGGGAAAGGTAGGGCTGAGACGAGCTGACCCGCGCTGGAAGGGGCTCCAGCCGGGTTAGATAAATAAAAGAACGCGCGAGCGTTGGTCTTACGATCGCGCGAGCTCTTCGAAGGTAGGCTCGGGCATACCGGCTTGCCAGGTCGGGTCACGCAGTTCGAGCCGGTTGCCGCTCGGGTCGAAGAAGTAAAGCTCCCTACCGGTGAAAAAACCCTTGGCGCGGTAATAGAGCCGGTCGATCGGAACCTTGCGCTCTTGGAAAATTTTGCAAGCTTTGACCAAGGTTTCTGGGCTCACGGTGAACGAATGGTGCACGTTCTGCTCCTCCGTGTGCGATTTGTCGATGTCGGGCGAGCGTTCGCAGAGAAGAATATTTTGATCGCCGACGCTGAAACAGGACATCCCGGAATTGCCGAGCCGTCCCCGAGCGTTGAGCCCGAGCAGCTCGCCGTAAAACTGTTCCGACTCAGCTAGGTCATTGACCGGAATCGACCAGTGCGTGATACCTTCGATTTGTAATAATCCCATGGAACCTCCCTTTGCGATGTTTCACCCCGTAAAGTTTGGCGCAGCAATCAACGTCCTTGCTCATCAATATGGCAAAGACTGGTTGTCCGTCAAGGCGTGCTCCGCATTCAAGCCCTTGTCATGAGAGTTGCTTATCTCATAGGATAAGAGACAATTCGACTAGGGAGCAAAGGAGGAATTTATGGCACGTATCCGCCACCTGGCCATACTCACCGAAGACGTGGAGAAGCTGGTTAAATTTTATACGACGGCATTCGGATTAAAAGTCGTGCACGGCATCGGCACGGCGACTTACCTATCCGATGGGCATATCAATCTCGCCATCATACCCATAGGGCCGGAGCGCAAGATTGAAGGGCCGCAGTTAAAACCGGGTATTTATCACTTCGGTTTCGAGGTCGAAGACGTCGAGTCCCTGCGTCAAACCTGCAACGACCTTAACGCGTCATCCGGTATCGACAAGCGGCCGCCCAACCGTGAGGCTGAATTCCGCATCCACGATCCCGACGGTAATCCCATCGATCTGTCGCAACACGGTTGGCCGATCTAGGCTAGCCGGCTGCTGAAAAACTCATAGACTTCGTTGCGCCCCATCGTCGCTTTTCAACGTACTCCGCAGTACGCCTCCTCGCGCCGATTCCTCGCGCGCCTTGCCTCTGAGATCTTTTTGAGCAGCCTTCCATCACGGTTTTCAGCAATCTGATAGTATAGGGCGGTTGTACCTCTGCCCGTTCTTCATTTCAGCTCGGGACGATAGCTAAATTTTGTAAAAGCGCCGCGCGTTTTCTCCCAGTATGGCTTCTTTGTGTTCCTCCCGCAGATCGTCGCGCTCGACGATCTCGTTGATCTCTTCCATACAATTATCGAGCGAGATTTCGTGCGGGAAGTCCGATGCGAACATGAACGGCTCGGGGCCGACGCGCTCGATGGCGTAAGCGAGCGCTTTTTCATTGCCTTCGCAGCCGATAAAAATCTTGCCACTTTTAAAATAATCCGCGGGTTTGCGTTGGATGCGCAAGCCTCCGTACTCGAGCTCTCTCTCCAAACGATCGATCACCATGGCGATCCAGCTCGTGCCACCCTCGAGAAAGCCGATGCGTAAACTCGGAAATGCATCAAAGACGCCGTCGACGATCATGCCGGTCGCGGCGATCGCGAGAGGAACCGGCATGCCGAGCGCGCGAGTGGCGGGAAATACCGTGTAGGTGTTGAAACCGAGATCGCCGTAACAGCCGCCGTGAACCGCCAGACTGCAATCCAGTTTGGCCGCTTCATCATAAACCGGCCAGAATTGTTTGGCGCTCAAATGCGGATTGAGACCATTCGACGGCAGCATGGCGCCCACCATGCCCAGTTCCTTAACCGCGCGGCGCAGCTCCGTGACTGCCGCCGGGACATCCTGCAATGGGATCAGGGCAATGCCTTTTAATCGTGGACTGAATTTCAGATACTTTGCGTGCAGCCAGTCGTTATAGGCTCTGGCGTACGCTATCGCCCACGGTGGAAAGGCGACCTGGCCGTAAGCCAGTCCTTCAGTTGGATAGAGCACGCTCGATTCAAGGCCGGTCTTCTCCAAAAACTGCAGCCACTTTTCCGGTCCCACATTGGGATCGAACGTGCCGGGTTTACGCTCTTCCAATCTCGGCGTGTGAAAGCGATCAAGAGTCGGCAAGATCCGTCGCGGATTTAGATGGCCGGTGGTTTTGAACGGTTCGCCGACATAACCGATTAGCTCGTCGACCTTCTCCATCACATGACCGTCGCAGTCGACATATTTGTTCGGCATGAATTGCTCTCCTTAGGTCGGATGCATCAACTACGATCTCACCACGGAAAAACGAAGGCGACGAAGAATACGGTTTCTCACCGCGGAGGCGCAACAGAGAACGCCGAGTGGAGAGTTTGACAAAAACTCCGCCCACTCAGTGCTTCTGCGGTGAATAGGATTTGATCTGCGGACCTTTAACCTTTGTGTTCTTCTGACCTCCTTTGAAAAAACGCTGCGTGGATGACCTATCAATGAAGAACCGGAATAGGCTAAGCGACCGCTTCCGTCATACCCGCGAAAGCGGGTATCCAGGCTAATTGGAGGCGGAGAACAAACCTGGATTCCCGCGTGCGCGGGAATGACGAATTGCGGGAAA
>JAICHC010000364.1 GCA_025922795.1 Candidatus Binatia bacterium
ATTCCGTAGAAATTAGTCCGAGGTCCGGAATATTTCACCGCGGAGACGCCGAGAACGCCGAGAAGAGTTATTGCAATAAGAACCTCTGTGTACTCCGTGCCTCTGCGGTGTAAAATTTCTTCTCTATTCGATCAAACCGAAGTCGCGCATCGCCAGAGTGAGCTTTTTCACATTGCCCTCCGCCATCGGCGTAAGCGGCAGGCGCAGATCGCCACTGCATTTTCCCATCAGCGAGAGCGCGGTTTTGATCGGAATCGGATTGGTTTCGATGAACACGCTGCGAATCAAGGGCATCAAATTGAATTGCAACTCCCGGCCTCTTTCCCAGTTGCCATTGAGACAGGCTCCGGTAAGCTCCGCACACTCTTTCGGCGCAATGTTGGCGACGGTGGAGATCACCCCTTTGCCGCCCAGAGCCATCAGCGAAAAGATCAGCGAGTCCTCGCCGGAATAGACCGCCAGGCGGTCGCCGCACAAACGAATCACGTCGATCGCTTGATCGACCGAGCCGGTCGCTTCTTTGACACCGGCGATGTTGTCGATTTCCGCCATGCGCGCGAGGGTCTCGGGCTCGATCTTCGATCCCGTGCGACCGGGGATATTGTAGACGATGATCGGAATGCCGACTGCGGAGGCAACTTTTCTGTAGTGTTGATAAATCCCCTCCTGGGTCGGCCGGTTGTAATACGGCGAAATCATCAGCGCGCCGTCGGCGCCGGATTTCTCGGCTTCGCGCGTCAGCCGCACCGCCTCGTCGGTGGAATTGGAACCGGTGCCGGCGATTACGGGGATGCGTTTGTTCACGGCTTTGATCACGGCGCGGATCACTTCGTCGTGCTCCTGGTGACTCAACGTTGCAGACTCGCCCGTAGTGCCGCAAGGCACGATCCCATGAGTGCCCTTCTGCAGGTGAAACTCGATCAAACCCTCGAGACTCGACCAATCGACCTTGCCGTCTTTAAACGGCGTAACCAGTGCCACCATCGAACCGCTAAACATGAAACACTCTCCCAGCAGGCTGCTGAAAAAGACTCATATGCTTCGTTGTGCTCAATCGCCTCGCGAACGTACTCGCTAGTACGCCTCCGCTCGTCGATTTTTCGCACGCCTCGCCTCTGAGTTCTTTTTGAGCGGCCTGCGATCCGGGTTTCTCAGCAACTGCTACTTTGGAGCGGCTCGAAACCCAGTACTCCAATACTCCAGTACTCCAACACTCCATTGCTACTTGATCTTCACCGTGCCGTGAAAAACTTCCTCGGCAGCGCCCGTCATATAGACCCGATTATCGTCGCGCCATTCGACCAACAGATCGCCGCCCTTCAGGTGAATCGTGACCTCGCGCTCGGTCCGGCCGGTGATCACGCCGGCCACCCCCACGGCACTGGCGCCGGTGCCGCACGCCCACGTTTCGCCGGCGCCGCGCTCCCAGACGCGCATTTTCACTTCTGCGGGGCTGATGATTTTGATGAATTCGGTGTTCACTCGCTTGGGGAAGAACGGGTGGTGCTCGAAACGCGGCCCGATTTTTTCCAGGTCGAGGGAATCGATATCGTCAAGATAAACCACGCAATGGGGGTTCCCCATGGATACGCAGGTAACTTCATAGGTCGTGCCGTCCACCGTCAGCGGCCGGTTTTTGATCTCGCCGTCGGCGTCGACGGGAATCTTGCGCCCTTCTAAAATCGGCTCGCCCATATCGACTTCGACCAGCTCGCCGACGATGCGCGGGCGGATGATGCCGGCTAGTGTTTCCACTTCGATGTCGCGTTTTTTCGTAATGCCGTGATCGTAAACATACTTGGCGAAGCAACGGATGCCGTTGCCGCACATTTCCACCTGGCTGCCGTCGGCGTTGTAAATCTCCATCTTGAAATCGGCGACTTTGGAAGGATGAATGGTCAACAGCTGATCGGCGCCGATGCCGAAGCGACGGTCGCAAAGCTGCTTGGCGATTCGGTCTAAATTAGCGATGTTTCTCTTCAGGCAATCGATGAAGACAAAATCGTTGCCCGCACCGTGCATCTTGGTAAACTCGATCTCCATAGATTTCAATCTTGAACGCAAATCGGAGACTCACCGCGGAGGCGCTGAGGTCGCAGAGAAAAGTTTTGATGAAGTCACTCCGAACTCCGTGTCCTCAGCCGCCTCTGCGGTGAATGTTTATGGCTTCATTGCAAACTCGCTGGAATCACTTCGCCGTTGATCAAATCCTCCATCGTCTCCCGTTTGCGCACGACGTAATACTGATCGCCATCCACCAGCACTTCCGGCGGTTTCGGATGCGAATTGTAGTTTGACGCCATGGTAAAACCATAGGCGCCGGCGCTCATGATCGCAAGCAAATCGTTGCGCCGCGGCCGCGCGATCTCGCGATCTTTGGCGAAAAAATCGCCGCTCTCGCAGATCGGCCCGACGACGTCGGCGACAATCGGCTCGGCCTTGCTCTCAACTATCGGCCGAATCGCCTGATAGGAGCCGTAAAGCGCCGGCCGGATCAGATCGTTCATACCGGCATCGACGATGACGAATTTTTTCGTGTCGGTCTCTTTGATGTACTGAACTTCGGTCAGGAGAATCCCGGCGTTGCCGACGATCACGCGTCCGGGCTCAAGGATCAGCGTCACCTCCAAACCGTCGAGTCCTTGGACAATCGCCCTGGCGTACTCATCGGGCAAAGGCGGCGTCTCGTCATGATAATTGATCCCGAGACCGCCGCCGAGATCGAGATAACGAATCTGCGCCCCCTCTTTTTTCATCTCGCCGGCGAGCACTCGATCGAGATACTCGCGCACTTTAGCCAAGGCGTCGACGAACGGCGTGAGCGAGGTCAGCTGCGAACCGATATGGCAATCGACGCCGACCACGTCAATGTTGGGCAGCGCCACCGCTTTCTTGTAGGTCTCCAAAGATTTTTTGATGTCGACCCCGAACTTGGCTTTTTTCATTCCGGTGGAAATATACGGATGCGTTTGCGGATCGACATCAGGATTGACGCGCAAGCTGATCGGGGCTTTTTTGCCGATTCCGGCGGCGATCTCGTTCAGCGCCGTTAGTTCCTCGTCCGACTCCACGTTGAACATCAAGATACCGGTGTTGAGCGCATATTCGATTTCATGCTTTTTCTTGCCGACTCCGGAAAAAACGATTTTTTTAGGATCGCCGCCCGCTTTGAGCGCGCGAAACAGCTCACCGCCGGAAACGATATCGAAGCCGCTGCCCTGTTTGGCGAAAGCCCGCAGCACCGCCAGGTTGGAGTTTGCTTTCACCGAAAAACAGACGATATGCGGCACCTGGGCAAACGCCTGATCGAAGACTTGAAAGTGGCGTTTTAATGTCGCCAGGCTGTAGACGTACACCGGCGTACCGACTTCCCGACCGATGCGCTTGAGCGGCACGCCTTCAGCAAACATTTCACCGGCACGGTACTCAAAATGATTCATGAATCACCTCGCGATTTCTACTTCATTGGACGGCGCGCTTAAAGAGCCGTCCAAGAGCTGCGACGAAACTCGATACCGGTAAATGGCCTTGGGCCGCACCTCTTGATCGTCATAGCGATACTGTTTCTGCTGCACGAATTTGTCGCGATCTTCCACGTTGACGATGGCGAGCTGGCGATACGGCACCGGGCAATCCGGACAGTTTTGCGGCACTTCCTTGCGAAAAATGACGAAGCTCGCCAGATCCTTGAGGGTCGTACCGTCGACGTACTCCGTGGGCCGGCGCCAAGTAAGAATGTTTCCATTCGGCCCCGACCGCACCGTCAGATTGGTAATCGTTTTCGGCGCCGCCAGCTCCGGCGCACGCGGATCGCCCTTTTTGCCGCACGCCGCCCCCAACGCCGCCAGCACCAGCGCAATGACCAGCCATCGTTGCATCTATGCCCTCAGTTCTTTTAGCCGGCGCATGACATTGCGCCTCGCCGTTCCGCCGAGCGCGCGGCGGCGCTCGACTGCGGCTTCCGCTGAGATATAGCGATACACATCTTTGTCGAATTTGGCGGAGAATCGCTTCAGCTCCGCCAACGATAACTCTTCGATACCTTTGCTGTGAGCCAGACAAGCTTGCACCACCTTGCCCGCGATCTCATGAGCATCGCGAAACGCCACCCCGCGCTCAGCTAAGTAGTCCGCCAGATCCGTCGCGTTCATAAACCCATCTTTGACCGCGCTCGACAGGCGCTCGCGCCGGACTTTCACCCCGCCGATCACTTCGCTCATAATCTTGACGCTCGCCTTGACCGTGTCGACGGTATCGAACAGCGGAATTTTATCCTCCTGGAGATCGCGGTTATAGGCCAGCGGCAGGCCCTTCATGATCGTCAGCAATGCCTGCAAATGACCGAATACACGGCCGCACTTGCCGCGAATGAGCTCCGGCACATCGGGATTTTTCTTCTGCGGCATCATCGAGCTGCCGGTACAGTACCCGTCCGGCAATTCGATGAAGCCAAACTCCAG
>JAICHC010000365.1 GCA_025922795.1 Candidatus Binatia bacterium
GCCGCCGATCGAACCCAACATAACGTACGACGTGATCACCAGTAGCTTGTCGGCGACCGGATCCAAATAGGCGCCGAGCGCGGTTTGCTGGTTCATGCGGCGTGCAAAAAAACCGTCGAGAAAATCCGTAAAACCGCCGATCACGAACACCAGCAGCGCCTGCCAATAATAATGGTAGGCGAGAAATTCGAGAAAAATCGGAATCGTCACAATCCGAAACAGCGTCAGGCAGTTGGGCAGGTTCAGCATGAACGCATCTAGCGGGCCGCTGAAAAAGACTCATAGGCTTCGTTGCACTCACTCGAATCGTGATCGTGGGACGTGTTCGTGTTCGTGCGGATTTCACGGTCACGTTTCACGGACACGATCACGGCCCAAGCGCGCCTCTGAATCTTTTTGAGCAGCCCGCACACAGAGTTTTCAGCAACGTGTTAGGACATCCGATCGGGCGGAACGGTACTCGCCAAGAGCTTGTGCATCTGCCCCGCCAGCTTTGGCGTGACCATTGCGGTTACGCGAACGAGGTTATCTTCGTAGATCGCTTCGACGATACGGCCGCGCTCGCGCAGAAGCGCGACCAGCTCGCCCTGTCCCGGCGCTAGGCAAGCGTGAAACTCGACTTTATCGCGATCGAGAATCTTGCCGACGCTCTCGAGCAACTCGGTAACACCCGTACCGGCAAGAGCCGAGATCGGACAGACTTCAAGCACGTCTCTTCTCTTTAGCTGCCTTACCGGCACCGGCGCGGCCACGTCGACTTTATTGGGCACGAGCAGCGTGGGAATTTCTCCCGCGCCGATTTCGCCGAGCACTTTCTCGATCACTTCGATCTGTTCTTCGTAGAGCGGATTGGCCAGGTCGACCAGATGCAGCAACAGATCGGCCCGGCATACTTCTTCCAGCGTACTCTTGAAGGCCTCGACCAGCGAGTGGGGAATCTTGTTGATGAATCCGACCGTGTCGACGATCATGATCTTGTCGCCGTTAGGCAAGCGCAGCGCGCGCGTCGTCGGGTCCAGGGTCGCAAACAGCTTGTCTTCGACGAACACTCCCGCGCGCGTGAGAGTGTTCATCAGGGTCGACTTCCCGGCGTTGGTGTAGCCGACCAGGGCCACGGTCGCAAACGGCACCTCGTCGCGTTCTTTGCGCTGCAAGGTACGCGTGCGCTCGACCGTCACGAGCCTCTGCTTTAAATGGCCGATGCGCTCGCGGATGCGCCGGCGATCGACTTCGAGCTGAGTTTCACCGGGCCCGCGCGTGCCGATACCGCCGCCCAAACGCGATAAGTGGGTCCACTGGCGCGTCAGCCGCGGCAGCAAATACTCGAGCTGGGCCAGCTCGACTTGAAGTTTGCCTTCGTTGCTGCGCGCGCGCTGGGCGAAGATGTCCAGGATCAACTGGCTGCGATCGATGACGCGAACCTTGAATGCGGTTTCTAAATTGCGTTGCTGGGCCGGCGTGAGATCTTCATCGACGATGACGAGATCGGCATGAATTTGCTGCAGACATTTTTGGATTTCGTCGACCTTGCCACGGCCGATCAGGGTCGCCGGCGTGACGCTCTTCACCTGCTGGCTATGTTTTTCCAACACTGTGGCGCCGGCAGTTTCTGCCAATCGCTCGAGCTCCTCCAAGCTGAGCTCCAAGGGGGGCGCTTTCGAGTTGCGCGACGGCAACTCGACGCCGACCAGCACGGCGCGTTCCCTGGGCTGTCGCGTTGAGGTCACCGGCTTCAAGATTGCAACGAGCGAAAGCTGACGCGGGGACCGAAGAGCCGTTCAACGGTGGCTTCCAATTCCGGCGTGGAAGCGATCCGCACCTGATCGGGGAGCTCGATGACGGTTTCGCCCTGTCCTGCGGCGAGCATGTGGAGCAACACGGTCGAACGGCCCGGATAATCGAGCAGCGTATCGCGCAATCTCACCAACTCGTCCGCGGAGACTTCGGTCTCGCGCACGTACAGATGCACTTTCTCGCCGTTCCCGTTGCTCTTGCCATTGCCTCCGGCATAGCCGTTCTTATGGTTTCTAACCGCATCGGCCAACGGAACGATTTCGTTGGCGATGACTTGCATGCGGTCCTCGCCGACTTCCAATCGTCCCTTGACGAAAATCGGATCATCGGCGCCGAGCAACATGGCGCATTTCTTGTAGGTATCCGGCCAGGCGATCACTTCGATAAAGCCGGTCTTGTCCTCGAGATTGAAATTGCCGTAGCGTTCGCCCTTTTTCGTGTTGCGCAGTCTCAATGCCGACACAACTCCACCAAGCCTGACTTCACCCGAAATCGATTTTTCTTTCAGCGCGGCGATAGTGCCATTGACGATTTTCTTCAACGCGCGGTCATATTTGTCGAGCGGATGCCCGGTGATATAAAAACCAAGCGCTTCCTTCTCGAAGGCCAGCATCTCCTGCGACGACCACTCAACGACTTGCGGGTATACGTCGCCGCCTTTTTTGATGCCCTTGCTTGGCGTGCCGAGCATGCCGAAAATATCAATCTGACTGCTCGCCTGATCGCGCTGGTGCGCTTGGCCCGCTTTCATGGCATCGTCCAGGGCGGCGAACATGCGCGCGCGCGAGACATGGGTCGAATCGTACGCCCCGCACTTGATCAAGTTTTCGATCACGCGACGATTCACCGCGGTCATGTCGACGCGTCGGCAAAAATCGAATAGAGACTCAAACGGGCCGTCCTGGCTGCGACTCTGCAGGATCACTTCCACTGCCTTCTCGCCGACATTCTTGACGGCCGCCAGTCCAAACCGGATTTTATCGCCGACCGGAGTGAAGTCCGAGCGGCTTTCGTTGATGTCGGGAGCGAGAACCTCAATCTCCTTTTCACGGCACTCGGCGAGGTTTTTAATCACTTTATCGGTGTCGCCCATTTCCGACGTCATCAGCGCCGCCATGAACTCCACCGGATAGTGGGTTTTTAGATAAGCCGTCTGGTAGGAAACCAGGGCGTATGCCGCCGAGTGGGATTTATTGAAACCGTAGCGGGCGAAAGTTTCCATTTGATCGAAGATCTCTGTAGCTTTTGCCTCGTCTATTTTCGCTTTTTTTGCCCCCTCGACGAAGCGCTCGCGCTGCGCCGCCATTTCCTCGGGATCTTTTTTGCCCATGGCCCGTCGCAAGATGTCGGCGTCGCCCATGCTGTAACCGCCCAGCACCTGGGCAATCTGCATGACCTGCTCTTGGTAAACGATGACACCGTAGGTGTCCTTCAGAATCGTCTCGAGCAGCAGATGCAGATAGGAAATCTTCACCTTGCCATGTTTGCGCTTGATGTATTCTTCGGCCATGCCGCTGTCGAGCGGCCCGGGCCGATAGAGCGCGAGAATAGCCACCAGATCCTCGAAACAGTTGGGTCGGATTTTCACCGTCATTTCGCGGATGCCCGTGCTTTCCAGTTGGAAGACACCGGTGGTGTTGCCGTTGCAAAGCGTTCGGTAGGTTTTCTTGTCGTCGAGCTCCAGCCGGTTGATGTCGATCTTTTCGCCCCGGGTCGCTTCGATCAGCTTTAAACAATCGTGAATCAACGTGAGGGTCTTGAGACCGAGAAAATCGAATTTGACCAGGCCGATCTTCTCGACACAGCTCATATCGTACTGGGTAACGATACCGCCGTCTTTATCCACGAACAGCGGCAGGTGATCGACCAGCGGCAGATTCGACAACACTACCCCGGCGGCGTGGGTCGAGGCGTGGCGTACCAGTCCCTCGAGCCGCAACGCATGCTCGATCAAAGTTTTCACCCGCGGGTCGCCCTTCATCATCTCCCCCAACCGCGGCTCCATCTTCATCGACTCGGTCAGCGGGTAATCGACCCCCTGCTTCGGCGCGGGAATCAGCTTGGCGATGGCGTCGGTCTCGGCGAAGGACATGCCGATCGCCCGCCCGACGTCTCTGATCGCAGCCTTGGCCTTGAGCGTCCCGAACGTCGCAATCTGAGCCACCCGGTCGGCCCCGTACTTATCCTTAACGTATTGGATGACCTGGGCTCGGCCGCGGATACAAAAATCCACGTCGATATCCGGCATCGAACGGCGCTCGGGGTTTAAGAACCGTTCGAACAACAAGACATGGCGGATCGGATCGAGGTCGGTGATTTTGAGCGCGTATGCGACCAGGCTGCCGGCGGAAGAACCCCGCCCGGGGCCGACTGGAATGCCGCTTTGTTTGGCATAATTGATAAAATCGGCGACCACCAGGAAGTAACCAGGAAATCTCATCCGCTTGATGACGTCGAGCTCGTATTCGAGCCGTTCGTAATAGCCTTTCCGCACCTTCGCATCGGTAACACCCTCGAGCCTCTCTTCCAGCCCGAAGCGCGCCAACTCATCGAGATAGTCATCGAGGCTGATCTCTTTGGGCGGCGTGAAAGTTGGAAAATGATATTTGCCGAATTCGATCTCGACGTTACAGCGATCGGCGATCTCCA
>JAICHC010000366.1 GCA_025922795.1 Candidatus Binatia bacterium
GGCTGGATTTTTTTTCCCGGACCGATACGGTGGATATGCGCGGTCTGGTCGCGCATTTATTTCCTCCGCTGAAGGATCGCTTCGAAGGCCGGCTCAACGGCCATGGATGGTTCGAAGCAACCAATTCGGGTCAGTCGGGCATCAAAGACGCGCTGAAAGGTTCCGGCGAAGTAGCGGTTCAACAGGGCACGATCAAAGATTTCAACCTGATAAGCCAGCTCCTGCTGAAGGGCAGCGGTACCACCGTTTCGGCCGCGTCTGCGGCGCGCCTATCTGCTGGACTCGCCGCACTGGCGAGCCGGCCCGATACGACCTTTGAATCATTGACGGGAAACTTCAGCATCGATCAAAGGCGAATTTTCAGCGAAAATCTGGTCTTCACGACCCCTGACTACACGATTAGCGCCGCCGGCTCGATCGGTTTTGACCGCTCGACCCAATGGAATGGTTTGCTGGTCCTGTCGCCGGAGCTGACTCAGGGAGTGCAACGCGACTATCGTATCATCCGTTATCTGCTCGACCGGCGCGGCAGATTGGCCATCGCGTTCAATGTCGACGGCAAAATCCCTAATCTTTCAGTGCGGCTGGAAAATCGCGCGCTCGCCCAGGCACTGCGCAGCGGGAAGTCGCAAAAAGACGGCCCGAGCGACGGCCAAGAACCGGATGCGGCCACGGGCGAGAAAAACTGGCTGCCCGACAGGCTCGAGCGTTTCCTTAGAGGCGGATAAATGGTTTTACATGATATCTACCTGGAGTTGGCGCCCGAGCACATCGCTTACGTAAAATTCATTTTCGAATCCTACGAGGAAATCGGCATTATTCGTACCGTCGACCGTGAGAGAGCCATTGTCGTACTGTTGGCGATGAGCGATTTTGTCGACGCAGCCCGGCAAATCTTGGCGTCGATTCAAAACGATTTGCCGGTGCGGGAAATAGCGAAGCCTGCCGACATGAAAGACGATTGGCTTATGACCGAACTATTCGCTGAATCTTCCGTCATGTCCAGGTAGTCCGGCCAATCACCTGGGGCCGAGCCGAGCGCCCCTCAAACCCGATTCCATTGCATTTGCTAAAGCCGATTGCAAAGCCGGGCGTTCGGGTTATGCTCAATAGTATCGATGGCGCGACAATCTCCCGCCGAGTTATCCGCAGCGACCGGCATACAACAGAAAATTCTGGCTTTGTTCAGCAATCAAGCCAGAGCGAGGCTTACGCCCGCCGAGGTTCAGCGGCGCGGCGGATTTGCCGGCGATGAGCTGCAATCGGTCATCGATGCGCTAAGAGAGCTCTGCCGCACCGGCCGCTTGGTCCGGCTAAAGAAAAATCACTACGCTTTGCCAGACCGCCAAAACCTACTGAGCGGGAGAGTCCACGCCCACCCGGACGGCTACGGTTTCTTGATCCTGGACGATAAAAATGCCGAAGATCTTTATCTAAACCGGCGCGAGATGCGGCGCGTGATGCACGGTGACCGGGTAATCGCCCGCGTCGACCGTAACCGTCGCGGCGGAAGCGACACTCATATCGTTCAAGTGCTGGAGCGTGCGCAAAAGCGTCTCGTCGGGACCTACAACGAAATCGATCGCCACGGTTATCTGGTCCCGATGGATGCGAGGATCGCCCCCATTCGTCTCCAAACCGGCGCAAACAAACCGGGGGAAGGGAAGGTCATCGCCGCCGAAATAGCCCGCTACGGTACAGCGATGTCGGCGCCGGAGGCCCAGGTCGTTAAAGTCATGGGCGATCCCGACGATCCCGAAGTGCAAGCACAGTCGCTGATCTTTCGTTACGGCCTTGCGACCACTTTCCCTGCGGAAGTACAGCGCGAGACAGCAAAAATCGCTTACCCCATCCCCGCCGATGAGCTCGCCGCCCGCACTGACTTGCGCTCCCTGCCGATCGTGACGATCGACGGCGAGAACGCGCGCGATTTCGATGACGCGATTTACGTGCGCCGTCAGGGATCCGGTTACGAAATCTACGTTTCGATTGCCGACGTCGCCTACTACGTCACACCCGAAAGCGCGCTCGACCAGGAAGCCTACGCGCGCGCCACCAGCGTCTATTTTCCCGATCGCGCCATACCGATGCTCCCCGAAGCGCTCTCGAATGGCATCTGCAGCTTGAATCCGAACGCAGACCGTTTGACAAAAACCGCGTGCATTGAATTCAACTCCAGAGGCGAAGTCATCCGCAGCCGGTTCTTCAAATCCGTCATTCGTAGCCACGAACGCATGACCTATACGAATGTCCGGCGCATCTTGGTCGACCGCGATACGGAAGTCCTCGAGCATTACAAAAAATTGGTCGACCAATTCAAACTCATGGAAGAGCTTGCGTTGCTGATCTACGAGCAGCGTAAGAGGCGGGGTAACTTGGATTTCGATTTACCGGAGGCTGAAATCATTCTCGACCTTCAGGGCGCGCCTGAAAACATCCTGCGCGCCGAGCGCAATATCGCGCACCGCATGATCGAGGAATTCATGATTGCCGCCAATGAAGCAGTGGCGCGTCAGCTGACCGAAAAAGAGTTGCCTTTTCTCTACCGCGTGCATGAAGGCCCCGACCCGGACGCGCTGGAAGCGCTGGCGCCTTTTTTGCTCTCGCTCGGCTATCGCTTGCCGCTCAAGAAAGAGAAGATTGCGCCGCTGGAAATTCAGAAATTGTTGGACTCCGCCCGCGGCAAACCTGAAGAGCGCGTGCTCAACCGGGTGCTCCTGCGCTCGATGAAGCAGGCCGTCTATCAACCGGAAAATATCGGCCACTTCGGTCTCGCATCTACTTGCTACACCCACTTCACCTCGCCGATCCGCCGCTATCCCGACCTGATCGTACACCGCACCGTCGACAGAGCGCTGCACGGAGAAAAGCTCAAACCCAACGAGCGCGAAGACCTGTTTCGCTACCTTCAGGAAGCGGGCCAGCACACTTCCGAGCGCGAGCGCCATGCGATGGACGCCGAGCGCGAGATGGTCGATCTCAAAAAAGCTCAGTTCATGATGAACAAAATAGGTGAGGAGTTCACCGGTTTTATCACCAGTCTCGCGAACTTCGGCTTTTTCGTCGAGCTGGACCTTTATTTCGTGGAAGGGCTGGTGAAACTCTCCTCGCTCATGGACGACGACTACGATTATTACGAAAAAGAATACGTCATCAAAGGCCGCCGCCACGGCAAAAAGTTCCGCCTCGGCGACAACGTCCATGTCCAGGTCGCGCGCATCAATGCCTTCCGCAGCGAAATAGATTTCGCTCTGATTCGTGCCCACGATGCTCATTGGGGGTTGGGCACACAATAGACCCCTGGCACCTGCTCGGAGCGAACTGTCGTTTGTTTGGAAGAGTGAAGAGCTTTTTTAAGGCAATCAAGGCAATAGCAGGGAAGCCGTTAATCGCGGCACACGTGATCCACAAAATGTGGATTTCCAGCCGAATCACGGCGGACCTCGGCTGCGTCCGACTTAGCGAATTGCTGCATGACTCAAGCGCGCACTAAAAAGATCGCGCCAAATCGTTCGCAATAGCCCCCGGAAGGTAACCGCCCAAGCGAACAGCGCGATATAGACGAAAATCCGGGGTATCCAAAACAAAAAATCCAACTCGATGGCCTTGGCCAATTGGAAGGTACAAACCGTATACATGCCGAGCGGAAAGACAATTCCCCAATAAAGGGGATCGTACTTGAGCTTGAATTCTTTATAGACATGCCGCCAGACACCGAGGATCACGAGCATCGGAATCCACCACGTCCCAGTGGCCCAAAAGAAAAGCGTGAAGCCCCGCAGAAAAGGCAGCATGCTTTGCAGCAGTGGCGATCTTGGCGCTTCGAGAATCAGCGTAGCGCCGGCTAAAGTCGAAATCGCCACCGCGCCCATGTTGATCCAGTACGGCGGCGTCAGGTCCGATGGAAGCATCGGGAAAAAAACGTAGCGATAGAAAATCAGCGAAATCATCCAGATGTAGAGCATCCCGCCCCACAACCACATCGACAGGGCGAAAAATATCATCAGCTGCGACTCCGAATCGAACACCGGCGCCAAGCGCGCACCCAGCACGGCGAGCGCCTGAGCCGCCACGACTGCGATCAGCCATCCACCGTGAATCCCTTCCGCGAGGGTCGGTTTGCTCTCCTTCACGGTTACGCCGGTAAAGATCGTGTACGTGAGAACCATCCAAAGCGCGATCGCCAACAGCCATAAGATAAACGCGATACGGGCGCTCTCCAAAACGATCAACCATTGGCTCCCCAGGATGCACATCGCTGCAACGGTTGTGAAAAAACCCGGTGCACGGTTGTGATCGATCAGATCGGCGAGAAAGCGCCTTCGATGGCGGAGAACGCGGGCCAAAGACAGCGCCGACAAAGCCAGGAAAAACAACAAATTGAGCCAGCAAAGCGCGAACGCGATCGCGCCCATCTCCAGCAGCTCGCAGGCAATGGACA
>JAICHC010000367.1 GCA_025922795.1 Candidatus Binatia bacterium
CCATGTCCGGCGCGTGGGGGCTGCCGCCGAGGTAGGGATGGTTGGTGATGAAAGCGTCGCCCTCGCAAATCTCCGAGACCGCATAGCTTTTCAACAACCCTGCGGCACAGGCCGGAAACGCGCCCATGTGAAGCGGCAAAACGACATGCTGGGCGACGACTTCTCCTTGCCGATCTAAGATCGCGCAACTGGCGTCCTGCGATTCCCGGATGATGGTCGAGTAGCCGGTGCGAAACAGCGAGTTCTGCATCTCCTGCACGATACCGGCGAGCCGCGCCTGGATGACCTGAAGGGTTACGGGATCGACGATCATGAGCGCCAAGCAATAGGCAACGGTAGAACTGGAGTGATGGAGTGTTGGAACGCTGGAGTGATGTCCGACCGAGCAATACTCCAATACTCCAGTACTCCACTACTCCAACTAGATTCTGCCTTCACGCCTGCTTCTCCTTGATAAGGATATTCCGATACTCATCCACCGTCGCTTCCTGCTCGGGATGGATCACCGTGGTCGTGTCTAACTGTTCGACGACGGCCGGGCCGGCGACACGGTGTCCGGGCTCGAGGCGGTCGCGGTGGTAAATCTCTGTCGTGAGCGTGCCGTGCTCGGTACCGAAGAAAACCTGCCGCTCGCCGGTTTTTGCTTGCTCGAGTTCACGACCGGTGGCTTTCCCCGGCGAGAGTTTTGCCTGCGGCACCAATCCGAGCGAAATCAAGCGCAGACTCACGAGCTCCACGGGCTCGGTTTCGGCTTTGTGTCCCGAGTTCTGCTCATGGAGCGTATCGAAGCGCCGGCGCATCATTTTCAGATCCTCTTTAGTGAGCGGGGGCATGGTGCAAGGAACGGTCAGCTCGTAACCCTGGCCGGCATAGCGCAAATCGAGATACGGCTCGATTTTGATTTCTTCATCTTTGAAGCCTTCGGCGTGTAAATCGTTTTTAGCCTGATCCATCAGCTGATTGAATAGATGATTGATCTCCGTCAGATCGAGATCATCCAAGCCGACCAGCTTGGAGCGCACGTAGTCGTGCTTGACATCCGACATTAACAAGCCGAGCGCCGAGTGCACTCCGGGAGTGAGCGGGACGAGCAGAGTCGGAATGCCCAAATCGAGCGCCATGCGGCCCGCATGCATCGGACCGCCGCCCCCGAAAGCGACGAGGGTGAAATCGCGGATATCGTACCCGCGCGCGGAGGAAACCGCCTTGATGGCCTCCTCCATCTTAACGTTGATGATTTTCAGCACGCCGTCGGCGGCTTGGAGCAAATCGAGTTTCAGTGGGTTGGCAATTTTCTCTGCGAGCAACTTTTCCGCCTTGGCTTTGTTGAGCCTCATCCGCCCGCCAAGAAAATGATCCGGATCCAACACTCCTGTGACGACGTTGGCGTCGGTGATCGTGATGTTTTCACCGCCGCGATCGTAACTCACCGGACCTGGATCGGCGCCCGCGCTGTCAGGGCCGACCTGCAGTCCGCCGACGGCGTCGATGCGCGCGATGGTGCCGCCGCCGGCGCTGACGGTGTGAATGTCGAGCATCGGCAAGGCGATCGGCCTCATGTTGATCTTGCCTTGGGTCGTGATGACGGGATTGCCTTCGTGAATCAGCGCCACGTCGCAGCTGGTGCCGCCCATGTCGAAGGTGATGATGTTGTTGATGCCGATCCTCTCGCAGGTTCCCATGGATGCAATCACGCCCCCAGCGGGGCCGGAGAGCACCGTGGCCACGGGCTTTTCAGCCGAGCCCTTGAAAGTCGAGACACCGCCGTTGGATTGCATGATGTAGAGCTTCGGAGAGCTGACACCGATCTCGCGCATGCGGGTTTCGAGCCGGCTCAAGTAGCTTGCCATCACCGGTTGGATATAGGCATTGATAACGGTCGTGCTCAGCCGATAGAACTCGCGGATCTGCGGCAGAACTTCGTAGGAGAGCGAAAGCCGCGCTTCGGGAAATTCCTCGGCGAAGAGCTCCTTGATCTTAAGCTCGTGAGCCGGATTCAAGAATGAAAAGAGAAAACAAACCGCGACCGAATTGACCCCCTTTTTCTTGAGCCTTCGCACTGCTTCGCGGGAGGCTTCGACGTTGATCGGTTTTAGTGCGTTGCCGCGAAAATCGACCCGCTCGGGGATTTCCTCAGTGTAGTACGGTGGCGCGAGCAAACGCGGTTTTTCGAAAAAAAGGTCATAAGTCGCCGGACCGTAGCCGCGCGTCTGCTCCATCACTTCGTAAATGCCGCGAAACCCTTGAGTGACCAAAAGGCCGGTCTTCGCACCTTTTTCTTCGAGAAGCGTGTTGGTGCCGACCGTCGTGCCGTGACAGAAAAACGAAACGTCGCCTGCCGGCACGCCACGATCGACGAGTTCCTTTAGACCGTTCAATACCGCTTGAAACGGTTCTTTCGGCGTCGATGGGACTTTGGTGATTGTAATTTCTCCATTGTCTTCATTGAAAAATACGAAATCGGAAAATGTTCCCCCGGTGTCTACCGTCACTCGGTATTTGGACATAGTTTTTTTCGTGTATCACTAAACATTCGGCGCTTCAATTCGCCTCGGGCGATCAGGTTTCGTTCAGATCTCGGTGGGGTCGCCAAAAAGTGCCACGAACCGCCGGGGCGGATTATCCCGAGATTGCATACGCGCATAAGGATCTTTGGGTTCGACTTAGAGCAAGGCATCGCTGCGCTTTTTCGTTTACACAACCTGGCAACTATTGTAGAGAGGACGGAGTCGCGCTGTTTCAGGTATGCCGTAGGTAGAGCGTCATGAAAGATTTCTCGGTTTGCACTCGGATTTGCACAAGGAGAGCACACGTGGTCCATCATTGTTTTAAGTTTTCCATTGCCGTTTTGCTTATCACAGGCTTCTTCACGGCTGCCCTTGCCCAGGAAAGAAAAAAATTAGAAAGGCTCCGTGTCGGCGGCGGGTCGGCGTCGGGAACGCAGCTCTCGATGTGGCTGGCTAAAGAGGGAAATTTCTACGACAAGCACGGCCTCCAAGTCGAGGCGATCAGCATTCCAGGCAGTTCGCTGGCCATACAAGCAATGCTCGCCGGGGAGGTGCCGATCATTCAACTCGGTGGCGCCGCGTCCATCCAAGCGAATCTCGGCGGCGCAGATACCGTCATTGTCGCGACCATCGTGCGCAAGTTTCTGTTCTGGATTTATGGCCGTCCCGAGATCGGCCGGATCGAGGATCTCAAAGGCAAGGTATTTGGCACCACTCGTTTCGGCACGCTGTCCGATCTCGCCTCACGGTTTGCGCTGCGTCTTTATGGCATCGACCCGGAGCGCGACATCACAATGATTCAAACCGGAGGCCCGGCGGAGACGGTGAGCGCCATGATGACCGGTAAGGTCCACGCGGCGGCATTAACCCCGCCGGCGACACTGCAAGCGAAAAAGACCAAGCTAAAAGAGCTGTTGGACATGTCCAAGCTCGATGCCGAGTACCATATCAACGGTGTCGTCACGACTCGAAAGTTTTTGAAAAGCAACGAGGATACGATCCGGCGCTTTCTCCGGGCCTACATTGAAGGCGCGGCACGGGCGCAGAAAGACAAAGCCTTCGCGCTTAAAGCGATGGCTAAAATTTTCCGCACCGACGATCGGGAATTGTTGGAAGAAACTTACGAGATGATCGTCAAGGCAAACTTTGTCATCCCGCCGTACCCGTCCATGCCAGGTATCGCCAGGCTTATCCAGGGATTGGAGAAAACGAACCGGAAGGCAAAGAGCGCCAGGGCGGAAGATCATGCCGACAGCCGTCTGATACGAGAACTCGATCAGAGTGGGTTTGTTAAGGCCGTTTTGGCGGAACGCTAAAACGTTCCGCTCCTCTCCGAGGATCGCCCGTGCAACGATCCCGCAGTGAGATCATAACCGGTAAAAACGCTTGGCGTTGTCGTAAATTGTTTTTCGTTTCGCCGCCGGTGTTAAGTCTTTCCGCTCGAAGTGTTCCTTGACGAGGACGCGCATGTCGGTGCGGGTCGCTTCGTGAGGGAAGTCCGAGGCCCACAGTAAGCAGTCATCGCCGAGCAGTTCAACGTCGCGTTTGGTGGTTATTTCTTCGCCGCACTGAAAATATAACTGCTTCTTCTTTAACAATTCGCTGGGCAGAACCGGCCGTTCCTTTGGCGCGACGCGTTGCAGGCGCTCTTCAATCTTGTCGATCAGAAACGCCACCCAGCCGCAACCAGCCTCGAGAAAACCCACCCGGATATTCTTCAGTCGATTCAACACGCCGGAAAACATGATGTTGGTGAACTGGCGCATCTGCGGGATCACGTGGGTTAAGGTTGCGGCTTCGTTAGGTACCAGATAGCGATCGTTATCGCGCAGCGAATTGCATGAGTGAACCGACAGCGCGCAACCGAGTTTGTCCGCTTGTTGATAAATCGGCCAATACTGCCGATGACCGAGCGGCAGCGGCAGGCCGTCG
>JAICHC010000368.1 GCA_025922795.1 Candidatus Binatia bacterium
GCCGAAACCGCATCTCACATCAAGTCGTTGAGGATATTCGCGCCCATTTTCCGGATAAATTATTTCGCACGATTATTCGCCGCAATGTGCGTTTGAGCGAAAGCCCGAGTTACGGCAAGCCGATTTGTTTGTACGACGTAACTTCTACCGGAGCCCAGGATTATCGAGATCTCGCAAAGGAGTTGATTAGCCGTGGAGAACCCAACCATGTCGATGCAGAAAAAGGGCTTGGGTAGAGGCCTGAGCGCGCTCATCCCGAGCGCAACGGAAGCCCCTGTCGAGAGTCGCGACCAGCGCGCGACCTCTGAAGTTGCTGTTGACCGGATAACTCCGAGTCCTTTTCAGCCCCGGCGTACATTTGACGAAGCGAAAATCGAAGAGCTCGCCGCCTCGATTCGCAACCAAGGCATCATTCAACCGCTGGTCGTTCGACCCAAGGGCGACGGCTTTGAACTGATCGCTGGTGAGCGGCGTTGGCGCGCGGCGATGAAAGCCGGACTGATCCGGGTTCCGGTCGTCGTACGCGAAGCGAGCGACCATGAAGCGTTGCAGCTTGCGTTGGTCGAAAACCTCCAGCGCGAGGATTTAAACCCCATCGAAGAAGCCAGTGGTTACCGGCGCCTGCAGGAAGAGTTTCACTGGAGCCAAGAAGAGATGGCCGAAAAAGTGGGCAAGAGCAGGCCGGCCATCGCTAACTCGCTCCGTCTCCTGGCTCTTCCGGCGGAAGTTCAACAAGAAGTTTCCGCCGGCAATCTTCCAGCCGGTCAGGCACGAGCGCTGCTCGGGCTACACACGGAGGCGCTGATTGTTTCGGCTTGCCGCGACGTGATCGCTAGAGGGCTCTCCACTCGGGAAACCGAGAAGATGGTCCGCTTGTTAATCATCGGTCGCAAACGCCGCCGCCCGGCAGCGCTCATCGATCCCGATCTGAAGTCCATCGTCGAAACGCTGCAGCGCGCTTTAGGCACCCGGGTGCGCTTACTTCCAAAAGCTCGGTCGGCCAAAGGAAAAATCGAGATCGAATACTATGCCATGACAGATCTGGAGCGAATTATTCAAACGATCACCAGCAATGCGCCCGGCTCCTGATGCGCCGAAGCGCACTGCGCTGGCAAATTTGTTCTAAGCTCAAGCCGCTTCGCTTTCGAGCAGATCGCGCAGCTCACCCGGGTTGGTGACCGGGGCGGAACATGTGAAATTGCGGCAGACGTAAGCGGTCGCTCGGCCATCGACCTGAGTTTTTCCCTGCAACAACGGTGAGATTTCAGCGAGCGCGCTTCCCGGCGGAGCGATTTGAACGACTTTATTCGGCAGGTAAACCGAATTGACTTCCGCAATCAGTTGCTTCGCGGCGGCGTCAACCGGATGCCCCACGATAACAATCTCTTTGGCTCCGTGAATGTAATTATCGAGTGCGCACAGTAAGTGCGCGAAGCCGAAGGGTTGGCTTGCCATGGCATCGTAATAGGAGCGCAAGACTTTGTCCGCGGCGGCGCGGTAACGGTTCTCGCCGGTGAAATGATAAAGGCGCAGGAGCAGTTGCGTCCCCAAGGCATTTCCCGAGGGAATCGATCCATCAAAGATGGGCTTCGCCCAGCTGATCAGTTGCTCGTGCGATTTGCCGGTATAAAAGAAAGCCCCGTCCCGCTCATCCCAGAACTCGCGCAACATCACGTCGGCAAGCTGGACGGCGCGCTCCAGATAGGCGCGGTCAAAGAGCGCCTCATAGAGATCGAGCAACCCGACCGCCACGAACGCATAGTCGTCCAGATAGCCGAGCAGCTTGGCGTGCTTATCTTTATACGTATGTAGCAGAGCGCCATCGCGAAACATTTTGGCAAAAATAAAGTCGACCGTTCGTTGCGCGGCCTCGATGCCAGCTGAACTGTCCGCCAGCTTGATCGCCTCCGCGAGACCCGAAAGCATGAGGCCGTTCCAGGCGGCGATGATTTTCTCATCACGGAATGGCTTGACACGTTTTTCTCGTGCCGCGAAAAGCTTTTGCTTGCCTCGGGCAACCAAGGCTTCGATCTGCGCGGGCTCTTTGCTAAAGAGCTTGCCCGCTTGCTCGACAGTCAGAATCGGATGAAGGATGCTTTTGCCTTCGAAATTGCCCGGCTCGCCGGCATCATACATCCGGCAAAAAATTTTCCCGTCTTCTTCGCCGATCACTCGGTGGATCTCATCTTCGCTCCAAACGAAGAACTTGCCCTCTTCCCCCTCGCTGTCAGCGTCCTGGGTCGAATAGAAGCCGCCCTCCGCGTGCAGCATCTCGCGGAGCAGGTAGTTTAGAGTCTCCTCGACCACGGTCCTAAAAAGCGGCTCGTGCGTGACCGTGTAGACGTGCGCGTAGATGCGCACGAGCTGGGCGTTATCGTAAAGCATCTTCTCGAAATGCGGCACGAGCCATTTGGCATCCACCGAGTAACGATGAAACCCGCCGCCCAAATGGTCGTAAATACCGCCTTGTGCCATCTTGGTGAGCGTATGAACGACCATCTCGAGGAAGCGCTCGTTCTTGGAAGCCGAATAATGACGCAGGAAAAGCTCATAGACTCCGGCATTGGGAAATTTCGGCGCCTGTCCCAGGCCGCCATGGTCTGCATCGTATGCTTGCGCGACTTTGTCCGCGCCTTCGCCGATGATCGATTTGGACAAATCTTTCGTCGTCTCCTGGGATTCCGCCATGCGCTGTAAAGCCGCAAGAATCTGCGACACGCTTTTCTGCACATCCTCCGGTCGCTCGCGGTAGGCCTGGGAAACTCCCATTAGGATGCGCGGGAATCCGGGCATCCCCTGCCGGTCTTCCGGCGGAAAATAGGTGCCGCCATAGAAGGGCTTTCGGTCCGGAGTGAGAAACATCGTCATCGGCCAGCCACCGCGACCGGTGAGCATTTGCACGGCATTCATGTAAATCTCGTCCAAGTCGGGACGCTCTTCGCGATCGACTTTGATATTGACGAACAGCTCATTCATAAGAGCGGCGATTTTTTCGTTCTCAAACGACTCGTGCTCCATCACATGACACCAGTGACAGGCCGAGTAGCCGATACTAAGCAAAATCGGTTTATTCTCGCTTTTGGCTTTCTCGAACGCCTCGTCGCCCCACGGATACCAGTCGACCGGATTGTGGGCGTGCTGAAGTAAATAGGGGCTGGTCTCGCGACTTAAGCGATTGGTATGTTTGGCTTCCATATTTCCGCCTTCTCGGGGATTCAATTCACGCTAACATAAACTAACGGGTGTCGATACTTGGCAGACAACCGCGGTTGTTTGTAGTTGGAAGGGGAATTTACCTCAGGTGGCGATCCGCTGTCGGCGACGGAGGGAAGTTCAGCAATCGAGTCAGAGCTGTTTAGAAATGGGCAAAGACCAAGTCGGTGGCGAAAATGCTTGCGGTTCAGCGAATTTTTAAATCCAATGCGACCGGCCCCTTCTCGCCTTTCCGTACCTGAAATTGCACCGAGTCGCCTTCGTTCAGATCTTCGATCTGATTACGCGGCGCCAGGCTGCCGCGATGGAAGAACACGTCTTCGCTGCCGTCGTCCGGGGTGATAAAGCCAAATCCTTTTTGTCGCATGATTTTCTTAATCGTGCCCGTCATGATTTCTCTCCTGTGAAGCTTGCGGCGATAACCTACCTCGCCGTTGACATTTTCGCGCCGGCTAAATACTTTGAGTCACCTAGCTTCATACATCTAAAACCCCGTTGACTTCAATTCTTTACTACATTACCGGCCATGGTTACGGCCATGCAGTGCGCTCGAATCAGGTCATTCGTGCGCTGCAACACACAGCCCCAGACTTGCGTGTGCATGTTCGCACCACGGCGCCGGAGTGGTTGTTTCACAATTCCGATCGTCCGGTGATCTATACCAACTGCTCGTTAGATATCGGTATGGTTCAGCCCAACAGTTTGGAAATCGACCTTGAGAAAACCTTCGATCGTTGCCTGGAGTTGCATCGCCGCCTACCTACTCTGATGCAAGAAGAAATCGAGTTCATCCAGGGCCGGCAAATCGATTTGATCGTCGGCGATATTCCACCGGCTTGTTTCGAGATCGCTGCGCGGGCGAATATCCCAGCGGTCGCGGTGACAAATTTTACCTGGGATGTCATTTACCAGGCTTATGAGACTAAACACCCGGGGCTTACCGGCGCGATTGACGAAATGACCAGCTTTTACAGTCGGGCGACACTTGCTCTGACTCTCCCCTATGCTTGCGATATGAGCATGTTTGCGTGCCGCGAGGCGATCCCCTGGATCACGCGGGTTTCCCGCTTAACTCGCCGTCAAGCGCGCCAGGCCTTCGGCTTACCCCCGAGCGGCATCATTGTATTGCTCAGTTTCGGCGGGCTGGGATTTGATCAGTTACCCTGGCAATACCTGAATGAATTGTCGCCAATGTTTTTCGTTACCACTGGACCTGCCGAAC
>JAICHC010000369.1 GCA_025922795.1 Candidatus Binatia bacterium
AGGATACTTGACGTCGAGGTGGGGGTAGTCGGTCGAGAAAACCAGGTTGTCATCGAAGCCGTACTCCGGGATGTGCTTTGCGGTGATTTATCGCCGCTCGCAGACACACTTCACGCTGTCTCGATCAAACTCTGAATAGTCTCTACCAGTTGATCGAGCATGTAAGGTTTGTCGATGAAATGCTCGACGCCCGCCTGTTGCATCTTGGTCCTTAACTCCGGCGCCAAAAAGCCGCTGACAATAATCACGCGGACATTCGGATTTTCGCTTTTCATCTTATAAAGAACATCCACACCGTTAACTTTGGGAAGACCGACATCCAACAGTACAACATCGATCTCGAGCTTGTGAAGACGATAGACTTCAATCGCCTCTTCACCGTCGGCCGCCGCTAGGACCTGATAACCATGCTGTAAAAGGACCCTCTCGATCAGGCCAAGCATGAGCTGTTCGTTTTCCACGATAAGGACGGTGCCGAGGCAACCGGAACCTTGCTTTCCTGATGAAGGTTTTTCTGGATTGGTTCCCATGCCTTACTATTCTTCCAGGGCGACCGGGAGATACAATCGAAAGGTCGCGCCGTCATTAGGATGACTCTCTACCTGGATAAAACCTTCGTGGCGGTGCACGATTCCATAAACCACGGAAAGACCCAGACCCGTTCCGTGGCCGGTCTCCTTCGTCGTGAAAAACGGCTCGAAGATTCGCTGCCGAACGTTTTCATCCATTCCGATGCCGGTGTCGGCGACCTCGATACAGACGTACCGCGCTGCGGTTGTTTCGCCGAGATCGCGTAGGCTTTCACCACCGAGCGCTTCGGTCTTGAGCGTGAGCTTGCCGCCGTCCGGCATCGCGTCGCGTGCATTGAGACAAAGATTCAACAGCGCTTGCATCATTTGGTTGGGATCGGCCATCACGGCCGGCAGCATATCGCTTCCGTCCAGCGTCACTTCGATGGTTTGGGGAAAGGTTTCTCTCAGCAACGTCGTCAGCGATTGAAGAAGAGCGTTGATATCCACCGGTTCAAACTTAGACTCTGTTTTTCGCGCCACAGTCAACAGTTGTTGCACGACGGCGGATGCCCGTTTGATCGTCTGCTGGATAACATTAACAGGTTCAGCAATCTCTTCGCTTTTCGCAGCATGCTTGCTGAGAAGAAAAGTGTATCCCTGGAGGATGTTGAGCATATTATTAAAGTCGTGGGCGATTCCGCCGGTCAGGGTCCCCAAACTTTCCATTTTTTGGGCTTGCATGAGTTGGTTTTCGAGTCTTTTTCGCTCCTCTAGGTCCCGCAGCAGCGCGGTGTTGGCCTGCTGCAATTCCGCGGTCCGCTCAGACACTCTCGTCTCCAGTTCCTGATTGAGACTGTGCAACTCTTGCTCCGCCTGCTTGCGCTCGGTGATGTCGTCGATAGCCAGAAGGATCAATTCGGTTTCTTGGTTATCGATCCTGCTGGCGTTCAGGGACATGATCTTTTTTCCTATAGAGGGAAAGTCGTGCTCCACTTCGAAACCCAGAAAAGAAGAATTCTTGGCGAGGATATCCTCCAGCACTTCCCGCAGCTTGGGAATATCCCACTGGTGGTTTCCCAGCTCGTAGAGGAGACGACCCTCGGTTTCTTCGGGCGAGACCTGGAAGTTTTTATAGAAGGCAGGGTTAGCCGAGACAACTTTCAGCTCGGGGGTCAGTATGATCAGGGATTCGCGAATTGTCGTTACGATGCTCTCGGCGTACTTGTGGGCCTCCTCCAGGCGGGTGACGTCGGTAAAGGTGAAAACTACGCCGTCGATCTTGTTGCCCAGGGTGCGATACGGAAGGCAGCGCATCAGATACCACAAACCATCGGCGGACCGCACCTCCTTTTCAATCGCAGTCAAGTTTTTAAGCACGCTATCGGCGATGGCGGTCAAGCTCACGTTGACGAATCTGTTCGAGATGTGCTCGACCGGACGGCCCACGTCCAACGGCAGCAAGCTCAGCAGCTTGGTCGTGGCCGGAGTGAACCGCCGGATGCAAAAACGGGTGTCCAAAAAAATTGTCCCGACTTCGGACGAATTCAAGAAATTGGCCAGGTCGTCGTTGGTTTGGCCGAGCTCCTCGACCTTCTCGTTGAGCTGGTTGTTGACTGTGACCAGCTCCTCGTTAACCGATTGCAGCTCCTCCTTGGAGGTTTCCAGCTCTTCGTTGGTCGACTGCAGCTCCTCGTTGATCGCGAGCACCTCTTCGTTGGCGGCCGTGAGTTCCTCATGAGAGGTTTGGAAGCCGTCGGTTGCGGTTTCTAGTTCCTCTTTTAACGATTTAATTTCGGCCTCAAGCTGCGTGATGTAAGCATCATGCTCGGGGGTCTCCGTCCCGGCGGCGCGGGTCGGCGAGGGCGCAACGGCATGCCGCGACTCCTGAAAAATCACGGCGAGGAGCCTGGCGTCCGCCTTGGGCTCGAAGCAACACGAGACCGTGACATTCACGGCACAGGTCGAATCGTCCCGGCTGAAATTAAGCTCTTCGAGCGTCACTGTGCCGTTTTCCCGGAGGGCCCTATCGACGGCGAGGCGTAGCTTCGAGGCATGTCTCTTTTCGATCATCTCGAACAGATTGAGATTGGCATCGCCGGTAGGAAGCGCCAGGTACTTATGGGTGGGACCGTAAAAATGCCGGCTGTTGCCGCGTTCATCGATCAGGACAATGGCGGCATCAAAATGCTTCAAGAGCACATCCTGGTTCAAGTCGGAGAGTCTGAAAGAAGGCTGTTTTTCGATTCCGGCCTGAAGTCCGGGCGGGAGCCCGGCTCGCGTCGGGAAACTCGCTACCGGCGCGGCGGCGGGTCCCTTTCGGAGGTAAATCCGGGAGCTTCTGGAGACCGCCTCAAACGACTCGTTGTCTTCAATGCTCTCGGCCTTGCCGAGAAACAGATATCCACCCGGGTTTAGAGCAAAGGCGAACACGTCCTGAAGTTTTTTTTGCGTCTCGCGTTCGATGTAAATCAACAAGTTGCGGCAACTGATCAGGTCCATTTTCGTAAACGGCGGGTCTACCAGCAGGTTGTGCACGGCAAAGGTCACGGATTCGCGGATCTCTTTATTGATCTGGTAGGAGCTATCTTTCTTGATGAAGAACCGGTCCAGGCGTTCCTGCGAAACATCCGAGACGATGCTTTCGGGGTAAACCGCCTCGCGCGCGCACTTGAGGCCCTCGACGTCGATGTCCGATGCGAAGAGCTGCAGGGGAAAGCTTTTTTTGTGCCGCAGCATTTCTTCCCGTATCAATATGGCGATCGAATAGACCTCCTCTCCGGTCGAGCAACCCGCCGTCCACGCGCGCAAGGGAGCAGCGCTAATTTTTTTTTCCACCAGAGGTGAGATGACTTTGGCGCGCAGCTCCTCATACGCTTTGACGTCGCGGAAAAAGCTCGTGACGCCGATCAGCATGTCCTTCGAGAGCCGCGCCGCCTCGTCGGGGCTTTCATGGAGGAACCGCGCATAGTCGGCAATGTCGGTCATCTGGTTGAGTCCCATACGGCGTTGTATGCGGCGCCACACCGTGGGTTTTCGATAAGCCTGAAAGTTGTTCTTGCTCTGGCTCCCCAGGATGCTGAGGATCGATTGGACATTCTCTTCCACGGTCTCCGGAGCAGGACTGGACGCGCCTTTGCCATCCGAATGGTGCGCGTAATCGAGAAGCGCTGCGGGTATTTGTGCCGCCGGCAGCACGGAGTCCACCAAGCCCGTTGCGATCGCGCTGTGGAGCATAAAATCGAACTGAGCGGTCGCGGGGTCCTGGACGACGACAATACCGCCTGCGCCATGGATCTCCCTTATTCCCAGGGTTCCGTCCGAGCCGCTCCCGGATAGCAGGACGCACATCGCCTTTTCGTGTCGGTCCTGCGCAAGGGAGCGAAAAAAGAAATCGATCGGCATCCGTATTCCGTCGCGCTTGATCGGCTCGACCAGATGCAGTTTGCCTTCTTTAATGAAGAGAGACGTGTTAGGGGGAATCGTGTAAACGGAATTGGCTCGGACCTCCATCCCATCTTCGGCCGGAGCTACCGCCATCGTCGTATGTTTGGCGAGAAGCTCGGCCATGTAGCTCACATGGGCCGGGTCCAAATGCTGGATCACCACAAACGCCATGCCGCTATCGGCCGGCATGGCCGCAAAAAAATCTTTCAACGCATCGAGGCCGCCTGCCGATGCGCCGATGCCGACTACCTGCACGTTTGAACGTTCACGATCCATGCTGCCTAATCTTGAAGAAACTACAACCTTCCTTGTTCCTGAACGACAGATAGATCCAGAGATTACCTGGATCATTCTTCGCTGTAACCACCATCTCGACCTGGAAGCCAGCAGTATGGCGGCTACTTTTACCTTGGTCAAGGCGATGCGGTCACCGCCGTGACGACTTTTGTTCGTGGAAACTCAGATTTGTCACTCATG
>JAICHC010000370.1 GCA_025922795.1 Candidatus Binatia bacterium
ATCATGAGCTTGCTCCCCATCATCTCGTCTTTGAACACATCGTGAAATTCGCCCTTACCCCCTTCAAGCCGCCGGGACTCATATATTCCGACGGACATAAAGACGATATGCCAAATCCCCATGCAAACTAAGAGCAGTAGGATATTGACCAGCTTCAGTCTAATGTGCAACACATCGTAAGACCACTCGTACTGACCGTCAGAGCCCTCAACGACCATGATGCTAATCGCTAATGCAACGAGCATAATGAAGAGATCAAAGAGTTTTAAACAAGCGGTGAGAATGCTTCTTTTAGAGGTTTGCATAGCTCTGTAACTCTGGTTCCAGTAATTTTATAGCAGGGAGTAACACAAGCGACGCGGGAGGGATCGTCGATGAGGAACGTAGGAGCCGAATCACAACCGACACGGCTATGACCCACGCACGGCATCTTGATGTCAGACGTAAGCGAACTGGGTAAATCGTTAAAAGCCGATCGTAATATCGGCATGCTGGTTACCATATTCAAGCACACATTTCGGCACTCCGCTGGGAATGCGGTAGACGATCATCCCTGTTTTCGTTTCTTGCGGCGCGATCAAAACCTCGTCTACCAATCCATTTTGGATTGTCTCTGCGATGCCATCAGAGTAGATGACTTTTTTATCCGGATCGTTCGCATCGTCCAGGTGGATAATTGCAGATTCCGGGCGAAACACCACCGCAGACTTCATCTCGGAAGCGTGGGACAGTTCCAATTCCAAGATCAGAAAGGTCATCTGTTCTCCGGCCCGCTCCCCGGCGATGGTTTCATTGACAATCACTCGGCCCAGTTTGAAGGCAAGGGGTTCGCCATCTTTCTCATCCTCGACGAGATCAGCCAGTGCATCTCCCGCATCGCGGATGGCATGGGCCGGTTCGGAAGCGGCGTTCATCGGCTCAAGTCGCCGCACCGCGCTCTCACTGAGATCGTACTGCTCCGCCCCGGAGTACATATTTTGCGAATAGTAGGTGCGCTGCTGGTAGTAATATTTTTGATTCTGCCGCCGGATGTTGTTAAACACCACGCCCAAAATGTTCGGTGCCACCCGCTCCACAAGCATCTTCGCGTTGAGCACGCTCGGTTTGTCACAACGCTCCGGGTAATGCACCAACACCACGTTATCCATCCAGGGCGCGATGATTTCCACATCTGGAATCGACAGCACGATGGGACTATCAAAAATGACCAGATCAAAGGCGTCCTTCAACTGCGACAGCAACTCCGTCGTCGACGGGAAGCTCAACAAATCGGAGGGATTTTGCGTGTTGAATCCGGTCGGTAAAATTTTCAGGTTGGAGATTACTGTATCCTGTACATAGTCCCGCCAATTCCCGCCATCCAGCAGAGCGGTGGCCAGACCCTCAGAATTCGAGATCCAAAAATGACGGTGCAACGACGGACGCCGCAAATCGATATCCACCATCAACACGTTGAGGCCTAAGCGGGCAAAGGCGATCCCCAGATTGGCCGTCGTGGTCGATTTGCCCTCGGACGGCAACGCGCTCGTCACCAATAGCGTCTTCATGCGCGGCGCCGCGGCCTGGATGCGGGTGCGCAAAATGCGATACGCCTCAGCCGCGACGGACCCCGGCTCGCGCAGCGACACCGGTTCGTAGGCTCGTCCTTTGCCCTGAGGATAATTGGGCACGAGCCCCAAAAAGGGAATCTGTAAAAACGACTCGACTTCGTCGGCTTCTTTAAACCGGTTGTCGAAATACTCGCGGATGAAGGCAAAGCCAACTCCGAGACAGCTGGCCAACAACAGCCCCGACATCATTTTCATCGCCGCTTTCGACGGCACCGGCTCGATCGGCACAGTGGCCCGCTTGGTGATGCTGACATTATTGATCGCCGAGGCTTGGTTCAGCTTGATCTCGCGCAACCGCTCCGAGGTCTCTTGAAACAACCGCCGATAACTCTCCACATCGCGCTGCAAGGCTTGATAGTCAATGTCATCTTTGCGGGAACTGATGGACGTCCCCTTTTGCCGATTGTAGTCTTGCTCCAGCGCTTGTTCTTTCGCCAGGCGCACATCATATTCGGCTTTGAGAGCTTTTACCGCCTTCTGAAACTCCTCCGCAATGGCGCGTTTGACTTGGCCAATCTGCAAGTCGAGCCGCACCATCACCGGGTGTTTGGACCGGTATAGCTTCGCATTGTTGGCCCGTTCGAGAGACAGCTTTTGATACTGCGTGCGCAACTGCATGATCGACTCAATGAGATGAGAGTCCAGGTACGGAGGAATCGTTTGCAGATTGCTCACATCACCGCGGGATAAGTCCGTCAGATGACGCAAGCGGTTTTCGACATCTTCGCGGGCCGTTTTGGCCGTATTATATTCGGTGTACAAGCGCTGCAGATCGGCAAATACCGCACTCCTTTGCTCTTCCCGGTCAAACGTAATCCGGTCGCCTTTTTCACGAAACTCTTGCAGCCGTAATTCTGCCTCATAGACCTTTTGCCGCAGATCGGCCGTCTGCTCCGTCAGCCATTCACTGGCACTGGTCTCAGCGGCCAGTTTCTTTTCCAAATTTTTCCGCGCATACACCTCAGCCAGCGTATTGGCTTGTAACGCCACATCTTGGGGCTTGGGTCCCGAGACCGAAATATTAACCAGTTTTCCCCCCGGCTGAGGTTCCACGGTCAACGTCTTCTTAAAAGCCGTAATGGCAGCCTGACGCCGCATATCCGCCACCGCCAGGGGCACCGACGACTCGGGTTCCTCAGAGGACAGCGACAGCAATGCCATGGCCTGCGTCTTCACCGCTTTTATTCCCTGGCGCAGCAGTCTTTTGGCGTTGTGCAGCTTCGCCGCCAAGCCCTTTGGCTCCTCCTCAATTTTCTCATCCAGCGCCAGCGTATCCACCACTTCCGCGATGTTGTCCTCGCTCTGCATAATCTGGTATTCGGTCAACAAAAAATTGACGTTGCGGGTCTCGGGATTGAGGACATCCTCGAACTTCAGAATGTTGACATTGGTGTCTTCCACCAGAACCTGAGCCGTGGCCTTGTAGGTCAATTCCTCGATGTAGAGACTTAAGGCCATCAGCGGGAGAATGAGCAAGACCGGGATCAGGATATACCATTTTCGCCGCCGGAGAATATTAATATAGGCTTTGAGACCATCCTGTTTGTGAAGCACCTGGGATTCTGCGGAAAGATAGGCGTAATCTGCCCCAGGGTTGTCATATGCCAGAATCGATCGATCCTGAGTTCTAATCGGCAAATGTCTCATGATCATTCTCACTGCGTGTTATGTCATGGCATCGATGTAGAGAGCCGTGTAGTTTGACAGTAACGACTTATGAAAGCGTCGTCAATCAAAAAGCTTGCATACCTTACTACCGGGAGGCGTACGCCTACCGGTAAGCAGCGCCCAAACGAGCGCAAAAACGAACCGTATAGCGCCATCTATAGCTCCGCCCTTTCAACCACATGAGCGGCTGCCGACCAACCAGACTCCCCATCTCAGACACACTCGCATGACCTCGCTCAGCCATTACCCGCCAGCGGCCGGTCATGCTTCGAAAGACCCTACGTCACAGGCGTTCTCGGCCAAATGCATTCCCGCCCCCTACCGAGTTCACCTATTGGTAGACGACTCGCGTTCATGCTTCGACACGGGTTTAATCGCCAGACCTTCACGAGCGCCGCAAGCGATCGACGTCCAGTTTCACATCATCTCGCCACTGATACACTGAAGCGATTGGCGCCTCCCCAGGGTTAGCCTAAACCCTAAGTGTTAGCTAAGATGACTTTGTCCAGCATTTGCATCCATTTATCGATTATCGTATACACCCGAACGTCGATCCCAACCCCAACATCCCGCCTGAGTATGTGAACTCATTTGCCGATCTCGCTGGCTTCAACAATACTACAACTTAATCTGAGTGTGATTTCTACGAGTCTATCTATATTATATTTACATAAGAGCCACATTATGACATCATGTATATTTCATGTCAATATAAACACACCTGGAATTTATTAGACTCCAAACTGCCTATTTATCATACTATGTATTAGACGTTTTTTTAGTTTAATGACAGTTTTTTTCTTGATTCGTTATTCATTTGGCTTTGATACACGGACACGTTTGGCAAACGGCAAATTCTGTGCCAGAGTAATCTGGCAGGCGCTTTCGAGGAGTGATCATCCCCACAGTCGGCCATCACATGTGCGGATACCAGTGCCAGCTCTGCTAGCGTTTCGGTCAGGTCAAGACTGTGGTTCGCATCATTCGCTCATATTGAGAATCTTATCTCTCAAAATAGAAGACAAAAACGGTTCAGTAGCGGTCATCCCTGTTTGGTAAGCCATTCGCTTATCGCTCGACCAGTGGTCTCCGCCCCCCCTGTCTGCCATTTTGAGGCACGGGATTGGAAACGCATTGAGTTGGAACCGACGC
>JAICHC010000371.1 GCA_025922795.1 Candidatus Binatia bacterium
TCGATCTCGAAATGACTCAGCAACGGAATGAAGATCGGGCAAAAAATCACGATGATCTCGGTCCACTCCAGCGGCCAGCCTAAGAAAAAAATAATCGCTTGCGCGACCAGCAAGAAACCCAGGGGTGAGAGGTTCATGCCGAGCACCCAGCGCTCGATGAGCGCCTGGCCGCCATGCAGCGCAAAGACACCGGAAAAAAGCGCGGAGCCAATGAAGAGCCAGCAGACCATAGCCGTGGTCTTGGCGGTCAGGAAAACCGATTCTTTCAGGCTTTGCCAGAGATCCTTGGAAGTTCGCAGTCCCCAAAACCAGGGAATCAAGGTTCCCACGAAAACGCCGCCGAGAGATCCTGATACCAACAGAGTCACGGTGTCGGCGCGTTGCCAGCTGAGGACCACTCCGATAATCGCCCCCACCAGACTCCACGACCAGACCTGGCCCGGGTATTTGGCCATCACCGCGAGATAGAGCGCACCGAGCGCTCCCACCGCAGCCGACTCCGTTGCCGTTGTGATGCCAAACAAAATCACTGCGAGCACTACCACCGTTAACACGCCGAGCGGCACGACCGAGACGACCAGTTCCTTCAAAATTTCGAGCTGCTCGCCATCCATCCGCCAGTAGTAAATGCCGAGAAGAACGGTCGAAAACGCCGCCAGCGCCCAGAATATCGGGTAGAAGTACTCCGGAGTTTGCCCCGCGGCCGATACGTCCGGCGGCTCGGCCAGAGCGCCCAGTTCTTGAGGCGGCGCATCCGGACGCGGAGACGATTCGGACAGCTCCGCCACCGCTCCGAGCTCTTGCGGCTTCTCCTCCGGCGTCCCTTGCGGCTTATTCCACTCCAAAGCCGCCGGCGGTAAAGTTAGCGGCTGCAGGCCGCCCTTCTCCGGCGCGAGCGTCGCGCTGGGCGCGTTGTAGATGACGACGTACCACCAGGCTATGGTAAGCGTTCCGATCGCCAGCGCTGCCGGCAGCATGAGAACCAAGACGTTCTTGATGATCAGGCCATAGGTCACCGGATGGCGCTCTGAAGATATCGCACCCAGCAGCAATTTTGGTCGAAAGGCGGACGCAATCAGACCGGGGACTATCCTCCGGGCCGGGCCACGTTCGAGTTGTCGGAGCCAGTCCGGCGCCGCAATCCGATACTGTTCCGAGGGTAACTTGGGCGCGATTTTCGGATTGATGATCGCCCAGCCGAGAATATAGGCAAGATAGAGGAACGTAAGGAAAAAACCCGGCAGCATCGCCGCCGCATAGAGTTTTACAATCGACTCCCCGGCGACCGCCGCGTAGACGATCAGCATCACGGATGGCGGAATCAAGATACCCAGCGTCCCGCCCGCCGTGATCGCGCCCGCCGCGAGCCGCACATCATAGCCGGCGTTCAGCATGGGCCGCAGAGCGATCACGCCCATCAGGACCACCACCGCACCGACGATGCCCGAGGCGATTCCCCAGAACGCGCACACCAACAAGGTCGTCACAGCCAGCGACGCGGGCACGCGGCGAAAGGCAAGCTGAACGCTGTGAAACATCCGGTCGACCAGCGCGGCGCGCTCCATGATGTAGCCCATGAAGACGAATAGCGGCACAGAGAGCAACGTGTCATTGGTCATCACACCATAAGTCCGCTGCACCATCAGGTCGAAGACCTGGTTGTCGTACCAATGCAGAGAAGGATCCCAGAAGGCGAGATAGCCGAAGAGCATGCCCAACCCCATGAGGGTGAAAGCTGTGGGGAAGCCCATCATGATCGCGATCACGATGAGCCCAAGCATGGTCAAGCCGAGCGCCGGATCGCTCACCGTTGCCTTCGCTCCACTTCGTCGACCACGGTGCGCTGGCGCGCCGCTTCTTCGAGCGCGTGCGCCGAAGCGGCCGCGGCGCGGCGCGACTCTTCGTCGACGAACTCGCTGTGCGCAAGCTGCTCGCCGACGACGTCGATTTCCTCGACATCTTCGAGCCGGGCGGGCCAGGCGCCGGTGCGCAGGCACACAACACAGCGCGCGATCTCCGCCACTCCCTGCACCATCACTAGCGCGCCCGCAACTGGGATCACTGACTTGAAGTGATAGACCGGCGGGCCCTCCGCGGTCACGGTGGAATGCTCACCGATCTGCCAGGACTCTGCCGCGTAGCCGTAGCCGGCATAAATCAATGCAAGTATGCCTGGGATAAAGAACAGGAAGTAGAGCGCCAAGTCGAGTGCCGCTTGCGCTCGCGGCGAGAGCCGTCCGTAGACGAAGTCGGCGCGCACGTGCCCGCTCTGCGCCAAGGTGTAAGCGCCGCACATCATGAACAGCGTGCCATAGAGCATGTTGTTGAAGTCGAAAATCCAGGCTGTGGGGGCGTTTAATATGTAGCGCTTGAAGACTTCTACGCACACGACCAGGGTCAGCGCCACGATCAGCCACGCGAAGGCTTTGCCGGACCAGTAGCTAAACCGGTCGATGGCACGTAGCAAATGCTCGGCGTTCATACGGACACAAAACAGGCCAGCCATCCGCCGCGCGGCGGATGGCTGGCAAAACGGCAGGAACCGATCACGAAAAACTAGCTCTTTTTAGCGGCCGGGGCTTTTGGTTTGGCGGCCCGCTTTACAAAGTAGTGATTGTAGGCCATGCGCGAGCCGACCTGGGTATCGAGGTACCACTTGACCGCGCGCGATGCGAACTGGCGCTGCGACTCCGCGATCTCCTTGAACATGGGGTTCTCGGCCGACTTCTTCGCCTCGACCTGGTCGAAGATATCGAGCTGCTTTTGCAGCACAGAGTCCGGAGTCTTGTAGAATCTGACGTTCTGTTTGGTCTGCATCTCGACGTAATCTTTCGAGTAGCGGTCGATCGCCTTCCATGCCATGTCGGCCGAGGCCGCCTCGACCGCGTATTCGATTGTCGATTTCATTTTTGCCGGCAGCGCGTCGAACTTGGTCTTGTTGAACAGGATCTCGAACTGCTCGGCGTTCTGGTGGTAACTCTGCAACATGCAGACTTTGGAAACATCGGGAAAGCCGAGAATGCGATCCGAGGACGCATTGTTGAACTCGGCGGCATCGAGCAGCCCCCGGTCCATCGCCGGGACGATTTCGCCGCCGGGCAGCGCGTTGACCGCCGCCCCCATGCCCGTAAACAGGTCAATCGATATTCCCACGGTGCGGAACTTGAGACCTTTCATGTCATCGGCCTTGGTGACCGGCTTCTTGAACCAGCCGAGGGGCTGCGTCGGCATCGGGCCGTAAGGAAATGAGACGACGTTCGCATTGATCGATTTGTAAAGCTTGTCGAGGAGCTGTCTCCCACCACCGTACTTGAACCAGGCGAGCAGCGTGTTGGCATCCATACCGTAGGCGGGGCTCGACCCAAACAGCGCAAGCGCCGTCTGCTTGCCATAGTGATAGACGAGCACGCCGTGGCCGCCGTCGAGTGTCCCCTTAGATACGGCATCAAGCAGCTGGAAGGCGGGCACGACCGCGCCGGCGGGCAGCACATCGATTTTCAAGTCGCCGCCGGTCATGTCGTTAACCTTCTTGGCGAAGTCGAGCGCGTACTCGTGGAAAATGTCCTTTTGCGGCCAAGTGCTCTGCCAGCGCATGGTGATCGGTCCCGACTGGCCCTTGGCGATCATCGGAAAGCCAAGCACCGCCGCACCACCTGCGGCAACCGCCGCCTTAAGAACGTTGCGGCGGGAAAATTTGCTTTTAGGCTGATCCTCGAGTTTAGCTTGGTCGGACATGTTCCACCTCCGTTTTAATATACTCCGGAATCACGCGTCCCCCGCTTATATACACTTCGCTAATTTCCGTCAATCGTCTTCCCTATCAAGAACAGGGTGTCCGCGCGGGCGATCAAAGAGCTTTGAGCGCCTCGTCCCGCGAGCCGTAAAGGGAGAGGATCGAAGAGAAACCGGCTAAGTCGAAGACCTGGCGAACATGCTCTTTGAGCGAACACAAAACGATCTTCCCGTCTGTGCTGTGGAGTCGCTTGGCCGCGAGGAGAAGGACGCGAAGACCCGAGCTGCTGACATACTCGAGCTGGGAGAGATCGATCACGAATCGGCGATCCCCAGAGTCGATCTCAGCCAGAATCTTATCTTCGAAGGTTTTCGCCGTCGTCGCATCGAGCTTTCCCGACAGCGCTAAAACCACAGCGTCGGTTCTTCTGTCTTCGCTAATGTCGATCATCTACGACTCCGCCGTTCTTTTTTGATGATCAGCAGATTTTTGGCGGGCAGGCCGTATCGCCAGCCGAATTCCGTCCGGGTTTGGGCGAACTTGTCCAGGCGACGGATCTGATCTGGTTGTAGACACTCATGGTTACGCTTGGAGATCCTTGATTGCGTCATCCTGGGAACCGTAAATAGAAAAAATCGACGAAAAACCGGCTATGTCGAACACTTCTCTGACTGGATCCCGAGGACGGTTCA
>JAICHC010000372.1 GCA_025922795.1 Candidatus Binatia bacterium
CCGGTCAAGATGAGCGAGTTCGCCTACGCGGGCGGTGTGCTCAACGAACCGATCCAACTGGTACGCGGACCGCATACCGGATTGCCCATTCCGGCCTATTCGGAAATCGCGATCGAAGGTGAATTGCGGCCCGGCGATAATCTACCCGAAGGGCCGTTCGGCGAATGGCCGGGCTATTACGCCAGTGACACGCGGCCGGAGCCGGTCGTGCGCATCAAGGCGCTTTATCATCGCAACGATCCGATCCTGTGCGGCGAGCCGCCGCTGCGCCCGTCGGCAGGCCAGGGTTTTCATCGCTCGATCCAGCGCTCGGCGTTGATTTGGAACGCGCTCGAAGACGCCGGCGTGCCCGATGTTAAGGGAGTGTGGCTCCATCCGGCAGGCTATCGCTTTTTTTCCATCATCAAAATCAAGCAGCGCTATTCCGGTCACGCCAAGCAGGCTGCGCTGATCGCCAGCCAATGCCGCCCCGGCGCTTATCTCGGGCGCTACGTCGTGGTCGTCGATGATGATGTCGATATTTACAATTCTGACGATGTCATATGGGCGATATCAACGCGCTCCGAGCCGGAGAACATCGACGTTCTGCGCCGCTGCTGGAGCGGCCCGCTCGACCCGGCAATTCCCACAGAACGCAAAGGCTTCAACTCGCGCGCTATCATCGATGCGACCCGGCCGTATGAATGGCGCGATAAATTTCCAGCGGTGAACGCGGTCAGCGATGAACTCAAAGCCGAATTGGACAAAAAATATGCGGCGCTGATCAAGGACGTCCTCGGGCGACCGCACTGATAGATGGCGCTGCATACGATTTCGCCCTGAGCGGCCAAAGACTTCCGCTGAATTTGTGTCACGGGAGATCCCTCTATTGAATGGAGACTTTTATCCTTTTTGTGACAATTTTGTCTCCGCCGCCCCCGCCGCTAGACTGAATGAATCGCGATAAGAGCCCGCTTTTTCAACCACTTGGGTGATTAAATCGATTGGCATGTTGGTTGCCTTATTGGGTCAGAATATTTTCAGCTGCATGGCCGACTGGATTCTGCGGCGTCAATCGTGGATTGTAACAATCCGAAAAGCGTGAATTGCCCCGCTATGACACTTAGCCTCGAAAAGCTCTCACACTCATTTATCTCGAACTCGCTTTTTGATGCGCCGAAAAAGCCGACCATCATTCGTTTACGTTGGCTGGTCGTGACGATTGCTTCGTACGTCTTGCTCTTTTCTCAGGAAACATTGCTCGCCCAGGAAATCGTCCAAGGCTGTGTGCTTTTTCATATTTTGACCAATGTATGCCTTTATAGCCTCGACAAGAGCCGGTTTGAGTCGCTGCGGTTCGTCGCCCCCTTGGTCGTTTTCGACACCTTCGCCTTGAGCTTCTCACTGATTGTGACCGGACAGTTGGGCAGCGATTTTTATCTCTCCTATCTCCTGATGATTATCATTGCCGGGTTTTGGAAGGACTTTCGTTGGTCGCTGGGATTCGCTGTCGTTCTTTCACTTGTTTATAGTGTTCTTCTTTTGATCTCCGAATCTTTGACGACGGGTTTGATGCTGCGGGCGCCTTTTATTTTGATCGCCTCCGTTTTTTACAGCTATTTTGTTCAAGTCGTAAACAATGAACATACGCTCCGACAAAAAGCGGAAAAAGAAGCGCGTCACGATTTCCTGACCGGCTTGCCGAATCGGCAGTCTTACCGGGAAACAATCGCGCTGGAGAGCGAGCGAGCCCGACGATACGGCAGACCCTTATCGATTCTGATGGTGGACATCGACAACTTCAAACTAGTCAACGACTCGCTTGGCCACGAGTGTGGGGACATCGTACTGCAGAAGGTTGCAAGTACATTACAGAATAGCCTTCGCAACCTGGATTTCGTCGCTCGTCTTGGCGGAGAAGAATTCATTGTTATTCTTCCAGAGACCGATCTCACCGGCGCGCTCGAGACCGCTGACAGATTACGTCTGGCCATCAAGGAAACCCCGATCGAGACCGGAAATAAGCTTCTCAGCGTTACCGTGAGCATTGGTGCCAGCTCGAACCTCATCAAAGATCTTACCGATCACGTACAAATGGCAGTGGACGCCGATCAAGCGCTTTACCTGGCCAAGAGAGCCGGCAAGGATCGCGTCGAAAAACTCCCGGTCGCGGATGTCCAAGACCCGCGCTCCATCGCCATCGGTCAAAGCGCTTAGAGAGAGTTATCGTAAGTTTTTTTAATGCTCGGTTTTCCCATCGCGGGTTGGACGGTAGCAGCCAAAAATTATTTCTTGAAGCCGGCCACCGTCGCTCGCCAATTTTCTTCATTCTCGCCCGGCACTATGGGAAAGTAGTAGCTGATGCGATCGAGTAGCCCGTCATATTTGCGCAAAACTTTCTCCGGCAATTCCGCCCACGTGCCGCGCAAGGCAAGCCGCTCGAGCATTTCGTCGGTGATGAGCGACGTCATGTCATTCCACCGGCCGCCTATTGCCATGGCTTTCAGCCGATCGGCGACGTCGCCCCAACCTTCAAGTTCGAACATCGGCCGGTACGGCGGCGTGCTCGCATAGAAGGAAATTTGCCGGCGTACCTCCAATTCGTATATGGCTGCTTGCTTCGGGTCATCGGTGGGAATGACAAATATGCTGCTCGATAGTTCGATCGCCTCGCGCTTCCGTTTGCCCAGCGCCAAACCTTGCTGCACGTTCGGCAGCACCACCTGCCTCAGGTAGCGGGCCGTGTGCAGCGGGTGCACGTGAAATCCTTCGCACAACTCACCGCCGAGTCGGCACATCCGGCGATTCACCCCGGCGATAAAAATTGGTATGCGGTGGTAATCGTGCGGCTCGGGACTGAAAAACGGGATCATCAGGTTGAGCTTGAAAAACTCGCCCTGAAAATTAAGCCGGGTACGATTTTGCCAGCAATCCCAGAACGCCCTCACCGCAAGAATGACCTCGCGCATTTTGTCCACAGGCCTTTCCCATGTAACACCGAAACGCCGCTCGTTGTGGCCTTTCACCTGCGTCCCCAAACCAAGAATGAACCGGCCTTTGGAAAAGTGCGCGAGATCCCAACCGATTGAGGCAAGGATCGCCGGGCTGCGCGCGAACGCCACGGCGATGCTCGTCCCGACATTCAAATGACGGCTATGCTCGGCGGCAAGCACCAGCGGCAAGAACGGCTCATGCGAAGTCTCGAACGTCCATAGTCCGTCGAAGCCCGTCTCGTCGGCGAACCGCGCCAGAGCCGGCATCTGGCTCAAGTCATGAACCAGCAAACTGACGTCGAATTTCATCGCTCAACTCCAGAGTCAAATGTGACGGCCTGAGTTCTTGACTCCTCCGCAAACTACAATTACGCTCCACGATCGCTTCGGCGCCGCTACGAAAGAGGCCTACAGATGAAAACAGCTTTACGAAAATCGCGCACGGCATCGTTGGTCGTGATCCTATGGGTTTTTTGCGCCACCGTGTTATCGGCTCAGGAAAAATCCGCGTCCGACAAAGTCCGCATCGCGGTGGCGACCAGCTCGCTCGCATTCCTCGTGCCGTTCGTCGCCAAGGATCGCGGCCTTTATTTGAAACACGGCAGCGAAGTCGAAATCATTCAAATGCGTCCGAATGTCGCCATGGCGGCTCTGATCAGCGGCGACATCGACTACGTCGAGCTGATCGGCTCGATTATCCGCGGCGCGGCCAAGGGTCTCCCCGTGCGCGCGATTTCCACGGGCATCAAAGCACCCTTCTTCAGTTTCGTCGCCCAGCACAAGTACAAGGTCATGAAAGACCTGAAGGGCGCCACCATCGGCATGACCTCGATCGGCGGCACCAACCATGTCAGCACACGGCTGACTTTGCGCCAGTTCGGTCTCGATCCCGAAAAGGATGTCAAGCTTCTGGCCATCGGCGATGAAAAACTCATGTACGAAGCTTTCAAGATCGGCCGCGTCGACTCGGTCGTGGTCGCGCCGCCGTTTTCGGTGCAATTGAAACGCGAGGGTTTTCCTCTGCTCGCGCACACGGCGGAATATGTCATGATTCCGTTTTCCGGCCTCGGCACGACCGTCGAACGCATCAAGAACAACCGCCCGCAAATCAGAAGGCTCTTGAAGGCCGAGATCGAAGCGTTGCGCTACATTCAAGCCAACGCTCCAGGCACCACCGAAGTCATCCGCAAACGCTTCAACATGGAAGAAAAGCTCGCGCGCGAATCGTACGATGTCGTCGTTAACGCTTTCAGCCGGGACGGGCGCGTGCCGCTCGAAGGCGTTGACATCCTGTTGCAAATCGAAAAGGACCAGAAGCTGATTCCTGCAACCGTCACGCCGCAAATGGTCGTCGAGCCGTCGCTGGTGGACGAAGTGTTGAAAGAACTCGGCGGCCGATAGCAGAAGAATCATTTCACCATGAAGGCCCCGCGCGGCAGAGCCGCAACCA
>JAICHC010000373.1 GCA_025922795.1 Candidatus Binatia bacterium
CATCCCAGTGGCTACCCGCCGCACGTTCTAACCAAGGCCGCCGACATAGCTAATGTGGTCGCGATCAAGCACGAAGTCGGTCGTCCCGGTTTAGGCGCTGCGTACGAGTTTTGGAAAATGATCCGGGATAAGCGGATCCTGTTCTCCGACCCGCTGGAAGCCAATTCTCCCCTGACAGTCGAAATGTTCGGCCAGCAGTGGATGGGCACCAGCAATTACGAATATTTTGGCGGCACGGTGCCGCAGTATTTCAAACTGCTCCGCCAAGGTGAATTCGATCACGCCATGAAGATTTACTGGCAGATTCAGCCGGTCCGCGGCGCACGCATGGTTGAACAGGCCTCTTTCGGCGGCGCAAACTTCATCCACCGTTATATGTGGAAATACCAGGCTTGGCTGAATGGTTATAACGGCGGCCCGATTCGCCAACCCGTGATGAAGCTCAACGGCGGCCAGATGCGGCGGCTCAGGGAAGCCCTGGTTCGCGCTGGCCTCGAGCCTTCCCAAGAAGACCCGGCTCAATTCTATATCGGGCGTAATCCCGCGTGAGAGTGATTCATGCCGCTTTTGCTTAACCACGAAGACGTGTGCGCCAGCGTCACCATGTCCGACGCCATCGAGGCGATGGAACAGGCATTCCGGGAACAAGCCGAAGGTAAGGTGATCCAACCCCATCGGCTCAATGTAAGCGCCGGGAAAGGATGGTTGCGGGTCGGCCCTGCTGTAATGGAGGGTTCCGGTTGGATGGGATTTAAGGCGATGAATTTGTGCCCGGGCCAGGGGGTGCGTTACCAGGTCCATCTCTATCGCATAGCCGATGGAGAACTGGTGGCGATCATGGACGCGCTTCATTTGACCACTCTTCGAACCGGCGCAACCAGTGCCGTCGCCACCAAACGCCTTGCTCGAGCCGAAGCCACGACCGTGGGAGTGATCGGCTCGGGTATCGAAGCGCGCGCGCAGCTTGAAGCCATGCATGCTCTCGGTTTAGCTCGCGAGGCCCATGTGTACAGCCCAACGCAGGCAAATCGAGAACAATTCGCAGCCGAGTGCACTCGATCTCTGAAATTTCCCGTCTTACCTGTATCCAGCGCGCGAGACGCCGTGACCGGCTGCGGTCTGGTGGTTGCCGCCGTGAAATCGACCGAGACGGCTCTTTTGGGCGATTGGCTCGAGCCGGGGACTCACGTCAACTCCGTCGGCACCGCTCGCCCCGAGCAGCGGGAAATCGATCCCGCTACTTTTCAGCGCAGCGCCGTGGTCGTGGTCGACACGCGCGACGGAGTTTTTGGTGAAGCGGGCGATGCCATCGCGGCCAAAGAGATTCTTTCGCCGGATCGAGTATACGAGTTAGCCGAGCTGGTTACCGGCCGAGTGCCGGCGCGAACCGACGACAAACAGATCACTTTGTTCAAATCGGTCGGTTCGGCGCATCAGGACGTCGGGATCGCTGCCCGCATCTTCGAGCGCGCCAAAGAGAAGGGATTAGGCTCGGAGATACCAGGCTTTCCGATTAAGAAGAAACTATAGGAGCTAACGAACATGGCGGAACCCAAGAAACTCACCCCTTTAGAATATCTGCGTCAGTTCTCACCGGAAGCAACCTCGTCTTTCCAGGCGTTACGCGACGCGGTGAGCAAGTCCGGCCCGTTGGACCACAACACCTGCGAGCTGATCACCCTAGGAGCCTTCGCCACCGCTCGGATCGAGGGTGGTTTTAAGACTCATGCCCGCAGACTCCTGAACAACGGCGTTTCTGCCGATGCGTTGAGGCAGGCCGTGTTGGTTACCCTTGGGGCCACGACAACGTTTACCGTCGCGCTCGAGGCCTTGCACTGGATCGACGATTTGATCGAAAATCGCTGAGGGAAAGATCGCGTAGGGCAGAAATTCTTTTATCGCTTATCGTTCTCGCGTAGCAAACCGCACATCGCGCGCACAGCCGTCAGGTCTTTTCTACCCCATCCCTGGCTTGAAGCTTCTTCGTAGGCCTCGCGCGCGGCGGCCACGATGTGTCCCGGCTGCTTTATCTCCGCAAAAAGTTCGCAAGCGAGAGTAAGATCCTTTACCGCCATATCCACTTCGAAGCGCGGCGTGAGGTCGCCCGCTTTCAAGTGATTGTACCTTTTTTCGAACCCGGGCTGGCCCGCGGAGGACTTGATCAGGACCGAAAACAGTTGATCGAAGGCAATCCCCATGTTCTCGCCAAGCGCGAGGCCTTCACAGAATGCCGCGACGTAAGGAAGATAGATCATCTGTACGATGAGCTTGACGATGTTCCCGGAGCCGCTGGGGCCCAGATGAAAAAGGTCTCTTCCGATACAACTCAGCACCGGGCGGGCCCTTTCGAACGCCTCCTCGGGGCCTCCTATCATGATCGCCAGCGTTCCTGAAACCGCACGTTCGCGTCCGCCCGTAACCGGCGCGTCCAGGTATGCAACGCCGTAGGAGTGAAATTGCTGGGCGAGCTTCTTGCTCAATCGGGGGCCGACGGTGCTTGTGTCGATGACGATAGAATTCTTGCGCGCGCCCTCGATCAAGCCGTTATTTCCCACCATGACCGCTTCCACTTCCTTTGGTCCGGGCAGGCTTGTAACGATAACGTCGGCGACTCCGGCGATCTCCTCGGGGTCCTTTCGCTTCTCTCCTCCCTCGTCGATCAACGGCGCGCAAGCCTCTTCGCGGATATCGTGAATAAAAAGCTCATGACCAGCCCGCAAGATATTATGGGCCATGGGTTGACCCATACGTCCGAGGCCTATGAATCCGATTCTCACCTTGGCAACGCTCCTGAAAACCCGTGTTCCATGATCTTGTTTTTGGATCTAATCCAATGGCGCATTGGCTTTTGCGCCCATGTAGCCTCGCCACGCTTGCCAGAAAGCGCGAATTCGATTGTCGTCGCCTCGGAGGCCCTCGTTGCTGGGATTGCCCCGAGCGAGGATGCTGTAGCGGACTCCGACACTTGAAACGCCGATTTGCTGGGCTTCCCACGCCGCCCAATCTTCAGGAATGTTTCCGGTCTCCTCGGACCAGTATAGCTCCCAGTGCTTGCGCCGAATATCTTTGACTTCGTCATTGTCCGAGACCAGTCCGCCGGCTCTTATCTCGACCACCGTCTCGGTTGGACTTATCGGGATCTGCCGCTCCATCAGCAAAGTGCTGTAACGCACCAACACCAAAGTATCGGGGAAAATCGTCACCACAAAAGCCGAATCCTCCTTCGTCATCCCGGGCAGCGGATGCTGCATAAACTTCCTAGTGAGCTCCGGGTTCTCCGCCAATACCGGATCGACACTTTGGCCCTTCAATCCCGCCTCGTAATCCAGACCGAGAAGCTGAACTGTATGGGCATGGGAATAAATCCGATAAGGCCGCGGTGGACTCACGTGACGCAACCGCTTGTGCAGCAGCGCGGCATGGTAGCCGTCCCGAGAATTCTCCGGCTGCATCTTCCAGTTCGCTTTGAGCTCTTGCCTACGAACCACCCAGACCTTCAGATCCTCAGAGCCGAAAGGATTCTTAAACCGCTGTGCGACATCCCCTAGATACTCCGCCAACGAAGGCGCATCTTCGTCAAAGCAGACGAACACCATCCGGTGGATCGACTCCGCTCGCACCGTTACCAGGCCGAAGTTTTCCTTTTTGAGCCCTTCAGGATTGTCATTCGTTTGATAAGCCTCGATCTCCGGGACGCGCACGAGATTGCCGTCCAAATCATAAGTCCACAGATGGTAAAGACAGGTAAACACGTTGGCTTTGCCGTGTTCGTCACGAACGACTTGCGCGGCGCGATGGCGACAGGTGTTGTAAAATGCGTTGATCCTACCCTGAGCGTTTCGACAAATGATTACCGGCTGGCCGGCGACATGAGTCGTGATGTAATCTCCTGGCCGCGCAATCTCGCTTTCATGGCAAACAAAATTCCAGACGCGATAAAATATCTTTTCCTGTTCCTGACGAAACACCTGATCGTCCGTGTAAACGCGATTATCAACGAGATACTCATCAGATAAGTCAGGTTTGACAATCTTTACAGCCATCAATCATCTCCTGGAACGGTAATCCTAGCATCCGTACAGACCCACCGGGCCATCCAGACCGAAACTTTGACCCGCTGGGCTTTCTCGATGAACTGGCGAATGTTGTGTACCAAACACAAAAACCCTTATGCCGCTGTTCATGACAGCACTTCCCTAAACAGGAGTGCCAAAATTTAGCTCATTTATTATTGCCCTCGAGCAACGCTGTCAACTGCTCAATATTCGGCGCAGCGCCGGAAGAATTTCGCTCCCCTCAATCTGTCCCGCAGAAACTAAAGAAACTCTTCCACATCTCCGATCGAGGTTGATTTCTAAACGGGCAACGGCTACGAGCAACCATGACGATGAAATGGTGCTGGGCATGGAACGAGCG
>JAICHC010000374.1 GCA_025922795.1 Candidatus Binatia bacterium
AACTCCTTAATGTTTCTCAATCACCTGCAAACCGTGTCCGTCCGGGTCGCGCGCCAAGAAACCCTTGGCAAACCCTAAATGGGTATCCGGCAGTTTTGCGACTTCCGGCGATCGGACAGCCGGGCGCAATTTTTGTACGGTGATTTCCGTATTCGTCGTCGCCAGAGTCGTATGCCAGTGCCAGATATCGTTCGCCTGCGTATCTTTCGGAGCGGGGCGGCCATTGCGCGGCGCTAGATACTCGAGAAGCTCAATCCCGGGTCCGGCCGCGGCCCTGAGGCCGGTGATATGCAGCCGGGCGCCCGCGACATTGTTTAAATGTTCCTGCTCGGTGCCGTGGTTCATGCTTTCGCCGGCGACTTTAAATCCAAGACGATCGCGGTAGAGTCTCAAACTATTCTTCGTGCTCGATACGACGATCGCCGTGTGATCGATTCCGAGAAATAACTTATCGACCTTGTTCTGCCAGCGCGGATCGCCCTTTCCAGATGGAAAATAGATGATTTCCAAGTTGTGGCCGTCGGGATCTTTGAAATAGAAGGCGCGAATTCCGGCGGCGGGCTTGTTGCTCGCCGGGATCGTTTGGGGTCCGGTCGAAGCGTGGCGCACTTTGTGGGCGCGCAGCTGCCGGTACGCTTTATCCATGTCCGACACGACGATCGCGATATGCTGAAACCAATGGTCGTTGCTGCGCCAATCGGCGGGAATGGGCCTGCCCTCGGGCGCAAGATATTGGGTCAGCTCGATGGTCTCGGTGCCGAGCTTCATGCGCACGACCCGCATGCGCAAGCCGAACACGCCTTGCAGCTTCTCGTATTCGCGGCCATGCACTTCGACGTCGGCGACCTTTTCGAAGCTCAAAACTCTGGAAAAGAAGTCGACGGATCGGTCCATATCGGCAACCGTCATGCCGACGGCATCGACCGATTTCACCAACTGCGCCGATGGCGCAGAAGTCAAAAGTAAAAAGTCAAAAATCAAAAATAAGAATAGCCGGCAAACGATCCGAGGTATTCGCCCTTGGCTATTTGGAGATGCCGATTTTAACTTTTGCACTTAACTGTTGCCTCGGTGCCTACTTGAGTCTTTGGATTAAATGTTCCCCGACGCGCAGTGCGTTGGCCATGATCGTCAATGCCGGGTTCACGGCGCCGCTCGAGACGAAAAAGCTGCCGTCGACGACATAGAGATTGTCCAGCTCGTGAGCTTTGCAGTTCACATCCAGCGCGCTTGATTTGGGATCGTTGCCGAAGCGGACGGTGCCGACCTGATGGGCGACACCGGCGAGCGGGATCCGCTGCCCGACGAATAAGTTGCGCGCAAACAAGCCCTGGTGGCAGTCCCGGCCGTGCACCTTGCACTGGGTCTGTTGCTGCATGAGCTCCTTAAGCTTCGCGATCAAGCGCTTGTGGCCTTCTTCATTGTTGGGCGTATAGCTCAAAACGATGTTGCCTTCGCTGTCGAGCGTGACGCGATTGTTGGGATCGGGCAGATCTTCGGAGGTGAGCCAGAAGTCGAGCGAATGCTTCGCCATCAATTCCAGTGTCCAACCCGGCGCCATTGCAGGCGCGCCACCCTTTAGCGTTTCGGCGTCGAGCTTGCCGACAAAGGAGATATGGCCCATGGGATAATTCCAGCCGGCGGCGCCGAAGTAAAAATCATTGAGCGACAGCGACTTCTGAAAGATTGTTGGATTCGGACACCTCGACAACGCCATCAGCACGGAATTGACGTGGCCCATGTAGTGACGACCGACGATGTCCGTGCTGTTGGCGAGGCCGCGCGGGTGCTTATCGTTGCGCGAACGGAGCAGCAGGGCTGCCGAATTGATGGCACCGCAGGAAACTACGACGATGTCAGCCGAAAGTTCCTCGCGGCTGCCGTTGCGCCTTACGACGACACTTGCAACCTGGCGCCCGGAAGTGTCGGTTGCGAGTTTTTCGGCATAAGCGCCGGTCATTAACGTGACGTTGGCGTATTGCAAGGCCGGATCCACGGCGCAGGCCTGTGCATCCGACTTGCCGTTGACGAGACAGGGAAAGCCGTCGCAGGTTCCGCAACGAATACAGCGACTCGCCTGCGGATCCTTCTCATCGAGCATCACGCCCAACGGCGTGTGAAAGGGATGGAGCCCTAGGCTTTCGAAATCGTCGGACAGTTGCTGCAGGCGCGGTTCGTGGCTCACCGCGGGGTGGGGATATGGCGCGCTTCGTCGCGGTTCGTATGGGTCCTCGCCGGCGTTGCCGTGCACATGATAAAGGCGTTCCGCCTCGGTGTAATAGGGCTCGAGATCATCGTAGCTGATCGGCCAGGCCGGCGACAGGCCGCCGTGGTGTTTGATCGCGCCGAAGTCCTCCTTCCGCAGGCGAAATAACGCGGCACCAAAAAATTTCGTATTACCGCCGACACAATAGTTGGCGTGCGGGTGCAGCTCGCGACCATTTTTGTCGCGCCATTTCTCCTTGGTCTGATATTTTCCTTCCAGGTTGACTGCACGCGGACTCCAGTTGTCCTTCTCGCGTGGCACGTAGCCGCCCCGTTCGAGGATGAGGATTCGTTTCCCTGTCGGAGCAAGCTTATGCGCGAGAGTCCCGCCTCCGGCGCCACTGCCGATAATGATGACGTTGTAATGATTGCTCTGCGTCATGTCATGTCCTCCGGGTTTTGCCGCGTGTTCGCATTTATAGACTCTTTATGCCTTCGAAACGTTAGATGCACGGAGATTCTTGAAGGTTGCTGAAGGTTCATTATCGAGATGATGCACTCGATCGACCACTACGAATGGGCATGAAATTCAACCGCTACTCACCGCGGAAACGCGGAGCACGCAGGGTTGTATTTTCACACTCTGCTCTCGACGCCGCCCTCAGCGCCGCGGCGGTGAAGCCCGTTAACCTTGTACCGAGGCCAACGGAGCCGTGGCGAAGTTTACGCCGAATCGGCGGCACCAAATGGTCACGGAGCGGTATTTGTTCAAGTCCACACTTGCCGGCAGATCATAGTTTTGATCGCCCATGTTGCCCTTTAAGGCGGCAATTCGGATGAAGCCTGCCTTGGTCACGGTTTCATTGTCCTTGGCATCAGGCGCCGCCACCAGATAAACCTGCACGTCGGGGCCGTTGGATGTCTCGAAGCCGCTGAAGCGCAAGATTTGTTTACCGTCAGGCAATGTGTAAATCGTCGCCGTGCCTTTAGTTTCGTGCGCAACCCCATGGAAAATGCCCTCGGCCAGCTTCATCGGTATCGCTGCCACGGCGGCGAGCGAGGCCTCGCCGAAGTTTACACCAAAACGAGCGCACCAAATTGTGACGTTTTTGTATTTGTTTAAGTCAACGTCGGCCGGGATATCATAGTTCTGATCGCCTTTGTTGCCTTTCATCGAACCGAGATCGATAAAACCTACTTCTTTGATCGCGTCGTTGCCCTTGTCGACTTCCCTTGCAGTCAAATAGACGTGCACATCCGGACCGTTGGAAGTCTCAAAACCAGTCAAACGCAAGGTGCGCTTGCCTCCCGGTAGCTGGTAGATCGATGCCAAACCTTTGGTTTCGTGCGCCAGAGTTTTGAAACTGCCTTGGGTCATCGCGATAGGGCCCTTTTCAATTGAGGCCATCGCCGTCCCGCCGGGAAATTCCTCACTTACGGTTTTGTTGATAAACAACAACTCCGGCCGAAACGCGTACCAGGCGATTGCCAGCGCGACAACGCCAACACCGATAAAGATTCGCTTGATCATAAAAACCCTCCTCAATAATTTTAGTCTGGTTTGCTCTCGTCGGCCGATCTCAGGCAAGAATGGTTGGCCGGTCTGTTAGATGAGGCGAAGGCGAGAAAGGATGCGGTCCGCCCAATAATTTCCTGAATCCGGCCCTGAAGTTCTGGCGGTCCGGTCGGCACGATACGTCAAGGAGGTCAGGCTCAGCCGTCCCGATTGCGATCGCCTTTGACAATGCTGCTCCTGTGGCAACTAGTGCGGTTGTCGCGAATAGCTGCCACATGTTAGACGAGACTTCTGTAGTTCTTGGGACGAAACGGAAGTATCTGTTTGGATTGGCGGGTCATGCTCCCTCGTTGCTTCCGGCCGTTGTTCTGCGGTAAAAAGAAGGAAACCGATTGTCGTGAGCGCAATCTTCGAGCGCCGGCGATCCTTTCTATGACTCGACCACCGTTTTAATCCTCGCCTAGTCATCATCGTTCTATGGCAACCTCATCCGTGACCCAGGCTTTTGAAGTTTCCGGGCTGGTCCATTCAGGGCGGCAGGCGCTGCTGCAAAAAGAATTTGACAAAGCGCGTGAATGTTTCGAAAAAGCAGCAGAGAAGGACCCGAGCTACATCACAACAACCGCGCATTTCAGCGCAGGAGTGTGGAGTTACCTCGGCCGGGCGCAGTACGCCACGGTGCGCCTCCCTGAA
>JAICHC010000375.1 GCA_025922795.1 Candidatus Binatia bacterium
GCTCCGACTCCGCCGCCGCCGGTCCTGACACCAAGAGAAAGCATTTCAAGAGAGAGCGTTTCGAGGTCCCGCCGGGAGTCGGTATTCGGCTCCGGAGTGACTATCGAAGGCAAGATCGAGGGTGACGCCGATGTACGCATTGGCGGCAAGTTTAAAGGGGACATTCAGATCAAGGGTGACTTGAGCGTGGAAAAAGGCGCTAACCTGACCGCGAAGATCAACGCTTCCAACGTTACTGTGAGCGGTGAAGTGAATGGCAACATAGTTTCGAGCGGGCAGGTCAAGTTGCTCGAAACCGGGCAGCTCACCGGTGACCTGAAGGCGAGCACGCTGACGGTTGCTGCGGGCTCACGGATGCGTGGCCACGTCGAGTTTGGTTGGAGCGGCGCCGAGGTCGCAAAGTTCGTCAACGGCAGCGCCCGCGAGAATGAAAAGAAGCGGACCGACGGATGAGGCTCGCTCGCGCCCAGACCGCAGGCGAGGCCCGCAGCTGTCCGCATTGTCAGGCGACAATCCTTAAAAGCGCCACATCATGTCCGATTTGCCGGCACATGTTGCGGGCCAGTTCCGTCAGATTCGAACCGCGAGTTAAGCCGACTATATGCCCTCTTCTGGTTGAGGGAACTCTCGCGCATCCCGGCGCCGGTGATCCGTTGGAATATCAGGTCCTCATGGAGGTCCGCGATGACAGCGGTAAGCTGCTATCCCGTCAAATGATCGGCGTCGGCGCTTTCCAGGCGACGGAAAAGCGAATTTTTTCCGTACGCGTCGAAATGTCGCCTGCGACCGCTCCGTAGCGGCAAGCAACGGCTGCCAGATTTGTCGCACCGCTAAGTTCACTCCACCGTTAAGCGTTTCTTTTCCATCACGCGCCGAGCGCGGGCATGACTTGAGTCGCGAACAATTCGATCGAACGCATGACCTGTTCATGCCGCAAACCGCCGAAGCTGAACATACCCACCAAACTGTCGGGCCGCGCCGTTGCGATCATCGCGCGCGCTTGCTTGATCACCGTCTGCGGGCTGCCGATGAGCGACGTGCCCCATTCGTCGAGCCGCTTGACCGTGAGACCTCCGGGAAAATAAGCAAAGCGCTCGGTGAATTTCGGCAGATCATCCGGCGAGACCGAATCGCCGCGCCAGACATTGTCCGTCGCCAGTTGCCAAAAGCGTGTGATCTCCGGAACGGCCTCATTCCATGCTTGCTCGTCGGTATCGGCGACGTAAACGTCGCGCACCATGATTGCATCACCTTTGCCAAAAAGCTGAGCGTGTTTGACGCGCTCCTCCCGATAGGAACTGATCGCCCGCGCGCAATTCGCCAGAGGCTGGCGAGACAGTGCCAGATTCCAGCCGCGTTGCGCCACCATCGCCGGACTGTCGGGGGAAGTCGCGCCGTAGTAGATCGGCGGATGGGGTTTCTGTAGCGGCTGGGGCCGGCAGATAATGTCGACGTAGCTCCAAGCTTTTCCGCTGTACGTAAACGTTTCTCCGGTCCAGGCGCGCAGGAGGATTTCGATGCCCTCTTCGAAGCGCGCTTGTGCAGTGTCGCGATCGAGGCCGTGCTTGAGATCGTCGCGCGGGACGCCGCGGCCGAGACCGACGTTGAGCCGGCCGGCTGTGAGAATATCGAGCATGCCGCATTCCTCGGCCAGACGCATCGGGTCGTAAAGCGGAAGAACATTGACCAGGTTACCGAACCGCAAGTGCTGGGTGCGCGGCGCGAGGGTGGCGATGATCAAGTTGGGCGAGGCCAGCATGCCATAGTCGGAGTGATGGTGCTCGGCAAACCAAGCGTCGTCGAAACCGAGCCGCTCGGAGAGCAGGATCTGCTCGAGCAGTTCCTCAAAGGCTTGTTTTTCCGCCACCCACGGGCGCGATTGGTTGTAGCTGAAAGTTCCGAACCGCATGCGTCGTTCCTCCAGAGAAAGGCCACGAAGGCGATGACCATCAAGAAGTTGCTTCGATCTTACGCTTTACAGAGCTGAAATAAAATTCCATACCGAATTCTAAAGAAGACTTCATCTTTCATCACGACGGCCCCGACGCGGCTGCGCCCAACCAAACTCTCGGAATATTTCCCGCAAGAGACGCAAAGAGGAAGCCAAAATATTTTTCCAAACTTGGCGTGCTTGCCGCCTTAGCGGGAGGAATATCCGAATCCGAGATGTTGAGTGTGTCGGACGATTTGCGCAAGCTGCAAAAACTGTCAACCCTAGCGGTACGAAGTTGAGCATAAACTGCCCGAGGGTATCCCGCTCAAGTTCACAGGCCAAGCCAAGTCTGGATCGCGCCGGCCTCGAATTGAATGTGTACGATACGTTGAAAAAGCAGGTAAAACGCGCACCAGGTCACCGCGGTGAGGACAAACGATTGGAGCAAGCTCGCTCGGCTTTGATATTTTAGATAAGAGAAAATGAACAGCGGCACCGTCAAAGGGAAGCCGATCAAACAAACAAACAGAATAAAGCCGGCGATCCAGGAAAAAATCGTGATGGCGCGCCGGCGCGCGACTTCTGGGGGCACTTCACCGGAGAAAGCGGCCTCGACCGCGGGCCCTTTGCTGATCTCGGGCGCGCCGAAGGATTCCAGATAAACATGGACGAGGATTAGAATGGACAAAGGTATGGCGACCGCCAGCGGAAAAAAGCCGGTCTTAAAAGACCACTGCGACCCGGAAACAATCGCGAAACCGGAAACCAAAAGCAGAAACGCGCTGAAGTAAAGATGACCTCGGCTCTTCATCAATCACCGCCGCCGGCCCACGCCGGTTTTTCGCGTACGAAGGGATACACGATGACGAACACCATGAGCAAGGTCAAAACCACGACGATCGGATGGGTCAGCCAGGCAAAACCGTAACGCGAGACCGAAATGAAGAGATAAGTTTCGACGAGCTTGCCAAGAACGAATCCCAAAACCAACGGCGGCCGCGGCCAGCCCAAGAGCACCATGAAATAGCCGAGCACGCCGAAAGAAAACGTCACGATCAAGTCGGCGAGCTGCCCGTTGGCCGTGTAGCTGCCGACGAAAACAAGCAACAACACAAACGGGATGATCAGACTGCCGCGGATATATGTCACCTTGGCCAACTGATTGAGAACCGCCAGCGACAAGACGACCGTAATGATATTGGCGATGACCAAGGTCCAGACCATCGAGTAGGTCACGGCCAAATGTTTGCTCAACATATCGGGACCCGGAACCAGCCCCATGATCATGAATCCGCCGAGCAAGATAGCCATGGCGCCGCTGCCGGGCACGCCGAAGGCGATAGTGGGAACCAAGTCGCCGCCTTCTTTGGAATTGTTCGCTGCGCCCGGACCTAACACGCCGCGAACGTCGCCTTTACCGAAGCGTTCGCGGTCCTTGGAATCGGCGGCGCTCTGGACTGCGTGCGCATAGGCCATCCATTGGGCAACGCCGCCGCCCGCGCCCGGCATGATGCCGACGAAAACGCCGACCGCGGAGCAACGGAAGACCAACCAGAAGTGGCGGAACGTGTCTTTGATGCCCTCGATGACGCCGTGATTTAAATTTTCCGCACGGCGATCGCCGGCGATGGACGTGCCGCGCACCGCCAAGTCCACAAGCTCCGGAATGGCAAAGACTCCGACCAGGACCGGCACCAGATCCAGTCCTTCCCACAGGTACATGAGCCCCATGTCGAATCTGATCGAGCCCGATTGGCGTTCCTGGCCGATGGTGGAAAGGAGCACTCCAAAAAGGCCCATAGCGAAACCGCGAATCTGGCCGCGAACGCTGAGCCCGCTGAGAGAAGTGATGCAGGCGATGCCGATCATCGACAGCAAAAACAGCTCCGGTGAACCGAAGGTGAGAACCAGCGGGCGCACGATCGGAATGGCAAGCGCCAGCGCCACCGCGCCGATCAACGCGCCAACGAGGGAGCTCATCAGGGCGGCCCCGAGTGCGCGCCCCGCTTCGCCGTTTTTCGCCATCGGATAACCATCGACCACGGTGGCGGCTGAGAGCCCTTCGCCCGGCACGCCGAACAGTATCGAGGAGATGTCGCCGGTGGTGGCCGCGACGGCATGCATCCCGAGCAAGAACGCGAACGCCTCCGCGGGATTCATTTTGAACACAAATGGAATCATCAAGGCGAGAGTCGCCGCACCGCCGATGCCGGGCAGCAAACCGACACAGAAGCCGAGGCCCATACCGACGAGCATCAAGCTGAAGGCTTTCCACTGAAGAACGAGAAAGAGACCGTCTATGAATGCGTCGAGCATATTCTGCCGCTTTGCCGTTTGCGCATCGAAGTTACCTGCCGATGTGCTTGCGGCAATAGCCGGGTTGAATCGGGCGCGACTATAATGCAAGCGTCAGAGCCGTTCAATAGTTCCGATCGTTTAAGCGATCGAAGAAGAGACATCGCCGATCACTCGA
>JAICHC010000376.1 GCA_025922795.1 Candidatus Binatia bacterium
TAGATCAACCCGCTGTAAACTTGGTTACGCAGGCGTAAACTTTTGGACACATGGGTGTGAACAAAAGTACTCGGTCTCTTTTTTCTCCAGCGCAATGACGCCGTCTCATATGCGATCAGCCCACAAGGCCCAGATATCTCCAATAGGGGATCGCCACTAGGAGGGCAACGATATAGGCGAGCGCATAGATCGGGTTGATCCGCAGCATCAGTGGATAGGAGAAGCCTTTGCCGTCGGTCGTGGAGTAGGCGAGCATATGCCAATCGACCTGGTAGGGGAAAAACCACACTTCGGAGGCGATCAAAATGATCATGGCGATGATCCACGGGCTCATGCCGACATCGATCGATAGTGGCAACAAAGCGACACAAAGCGTGACGACCGTCAGGAAGCTCGTGAACACGAGCTTGAGCACATAGGTGAGCAAGGCGATCACGACGAAGAACCACGCCGGGCTATCCATGAAAGGAAGAATCAACGGCGAGATCACGTCGACCAGCCATCGATCGATCTTCGCTGCTTGGAGCAGTGTCGGAATGCTCAACGTCACCCCCATGTAAATCAACAATTCCCAGTCGATGCCTTTGCGCATCATACCCCAGTCCAAGATGCCGGTGTTGACGAGAATCGCGAAGGCGATGATGGCGATCCAAGCGCCGTCGATGCCGTGATAGCCGGCGGTCAGCCAGCCAGTCACCGTGAAGGCCAGTACGACAAAGCTGATCCATTCCTTGGGCGACAAGCGGCCGAGAATATTGAGCTGTGTTCGCACCATGGTGTAAGAGATTTTTGGCTGCGATTCGGGCCGGTAGAGAAGGATGGTGCAAATCAGTATGACCCCGATCACCACCAAAGTCGGCGGCAAAGCGGCCATGAACCAATAACCCCAGGTGAACTGCGCCCGCACGTCGGCGGGCAAAAGACCCCAGGCGATTAGGCTGGTCGTCGAACCGGTCAAAAACAGAAACCCCAACTGGCCAAGGCCGAGAAAGCTCGCGACGAACAAGCCGGTCGAAGCTTTCGACGGTGTTTTGTAGCCGAGGCTTTCCGAGAGATTCACCAGCATTTGACTGGTGATCACCGTGCGCGCGGTCTGCTGCGGGATGAGGGCCATGACGAGGACGCCCATGATGCCGGTCGCGATGATCTGCCAATAATAACTGAGCGGAAACATCCGAACGAGATGAAGCGAAAGCCGATAAAATAATCCCGACCCGGTGATCGCCGCCCCTAGCCCGAGCACGCCCAAGGTCATGAACCACGTCGTGCTGGCGAAGCCGCCCATCACCGTTTGCGCCGAATCCAACTTGGTCAGGATCACGAGCATCGCGAACAGGAGTGCAACACCGTAATCCGGTAACGCGCGAAACACCCAAAAGATCAAGGTCGCCGAAATCAGGCCGAGCAGCTTGGTTGCCCCGGGATCCAAGCCGATGTCGGGCTGACCAAACCAGAGAAAACCGCCAACCCCCAAGCCGAGGATCGCGCCCCGCCAACGGGAAGAAGAAGACGAGCCGAGAAAAGCCCGCCACGAGCGCAGCAGGCTGCGCTGAGCGCTCGCGTCACGATCGGGAAGCGGCAACGCCGCAAAACCGGCTCGATTTAGTTCCTCAACATTTTCTTGATAACTCTCCGAGCCGGTCGCTTGCCGGTCGATTAAATTAAGCGCGCTACGCAGATGGTTAATCGCCTGGCCGAATTCTTTTCGCTGCGCCAGGGTCTCGGCCATGCGCCGGTAACCGGCGATGCTGTCTGCCGCGAGCGCGCCGGCCGCTTTTTGCGCCAATACCTCCCGGTAGCTGCGATAGGCGCCGGCGACATCTCCGAGTTGAATCAACGCATCGCCCCTCAACGTGACTAAGCGCGGCTCTGACAAGAATTGCTCCGGTGGAATATTCTCCAGAATATTTTTTACAAATGAAGCGGATTCTGACAGCCGATGACCGTTGTCTGCGGTGAGGAGCTTAATGACCCGTTGCCAGTCTTGGATCTGCACGGCATGGTGAATGGCCTCCTGCCATTCGCCGATCATTTCGTAACGCGCGGCAAACTGCCCGTGTAGTCGTTCGATCGCGTCGATACCGTCAACCGCGAGCAATTTGTCACGCAAAAAGTCTTTAAAAAAACTGTGCAACTCAAACCGGTCATTTTCCAGGCGGCGGATCAACGGGAACTGGCTGTCGGCGAGCTCGGTCAAGAGACGGGTCGGTGCTTCGAAGGAAAAGATCTCCGCCAAAGTCTTTCGGTCGATCATGCGCAGAAGCGCGGCGTGACGAAAAAATGCCTGTTCGCCGGGCGTGCGGGCGGTGTAGAAATCCTCCGCCAACGAGTTGAAAGCCTCGCGGCCGGTCGAATATTGTCGGTCGACGTGGGAGAGCCTTTTGCTGAGGGTGGCGCAAAATTGGCGCAACCAGGTTGGGTGCTTTTCGATCAGTTCGTCCCAGTCCTCGAGACGTAACCGCCACAGCTTGGTTTCCCCGACCGATTGGATCGTCGCGGAACGCGGCTCGCCCGAAAGCAGCGCCATTTCGCCGAACCAGTCGCGCGGTCCGAGGACCGCGACGACTTCCGAATTGCCCGCGCCGCTATCGACCACCACCTGCACGGTGCCCGCTTGGATCAGATAGAAGGCGTCGCCCTGGTCGCCTTGGGAAACGATCGTCGCACCGGCAGGAAACGAAATCTCTTCCATCTTGCCGAGCACTTTGGCGATATCCTCGCGCGACAGCGCCGAAAAAATCGGAATGCTGCGGATAGTCTCGGCGATCGGATCCATGGCAGGCCGTACTAGCGAATGACTTTGTTAGCTTGCTTGATCAACGAGGGGGGTAGTTTGACGCCGATGAAGGTTGCCGTGCGGTAGTTAAGCGTCAAATCGAATTTGGCGGCGCGCTCGATCGAAAGCAGCTCGGGCTTGTCACCCTTAAATATCCGATCAACCACCCGACCTGCCTGGCGGCCCATTTCGAAATAACTCGGGCCATAGGCGGCCAGAGCACCGGCGATGACCCAGGATTCTTCGTTGAACATGGTCGGCAGCTTTTTTTGGCGCGCCGTTGCAAAAAGAAATTCCGCCTCGGTTTCAACGAGTTCGTCGGACACCTGAAAGATCGCCATGCTCTTTTCAGCCTGCAGGCTGGCGAGGGTGGTCCTCAACTCGTCGCTAGACTTGACCGGGTAACCCACGGTTTGCAATCCGATGTTTTTTGCCAAGCCCTCGGCCTGTTTGACGCTCTCGCGGGCAAAGCTGTTATTGAAGTCGTAGAAAACCACGATGGTTTGCAGCGCCGGTACGATCTCTTTAAGGAAGGCCAGCCGTTTTTCCGTCGTTTGCCCGGCGTAGGCGGCGACACCGGTCAAGTTTTTCGCGCGCTCGTCGGCGCTTTTGACAATGCCTGCGCCGATCGGGTTGCCGGGATAGACGAAAACGATTGGAATATCCTTGGTCGCCGCCATCGCCGCGCGCGTCGCGCTGGTGCCGGTGGTAAAGATCAGCTTGGCGCCTCTTGCGAGCAACTCGGCGGCCATCGGCGGGAGTGCCGCACGGTTTCCTTTGACGTCGCGCGTTTCAAGGAGAAGGTTTTCCCGTTCGCGGTAGCCGAGTCGTCTAAGCTCTTCGGTTAGGCCCTTGATCGCTTGCGACTGGGATCGTCCCATTTCCTGAACGAGGATGCCGAGTCGCGTCGGTGTTTGCGCACGCGCCTTGCCGGAAACCGCCACGATTAGTAGCAAACTCACTAGCGCGCAAATCGAAGATGTGGCAGGCGACGTGTGCTGTTTGTTTTTGTTCGACCGCATCGTGATACCTGACGATCCTTTGGAGGACAGGGCTGCTAAAGCAAGTCGATCTCCATCCCCTCTCGTGCAACCACCGTCGAGCGAAACAGCCGCCTGGCCTCCCGTCCGATCTTTTTCATGATTTTGTCGTCATGCGTTGGCTCATGGTGGAACAACACCAACCCTTTAACCTGGGCTTTGGCGGCCACTGCAGCGGCCGTGTTGACCGTGATATGGCCCCAACCTTTGCGCGGTTTCGTGCGCGAAGCGTACTCGTCATGAAGATATTGCGCGTCGTGGATCAATAAATCTGCGCCCCGAGCAAACTCGATAATCTCCGGATAGCCGCCTTCCTGCTGTTCTATATCTGTGGCGTAAACCAAACTCTTGTTCTTAAAATGAACGCGATAAAGCATCACGCCGTTCAACGGATGTGCGGAGCTCTTGCAAGTCGTGACTCGGAGTTCATCCGCCCCGTTGCCGTTGGCTGCAGACCCCATTTTGACTGCGGGGCGGCCGCCGGGCCCGGTGAAGCGAATGATCTCATCGCCCGCAAGCGAAATGATTTCCTTCTTACCTTTGAGCTCGTCGAGAGAGACCGGGAAAAGATGGCTGTGAGTCAA